>CAYXJH010000383.1:0-3505 GCA_964465415.1 uncultured Gemmatimonadaceae bacterium | reverse complement strand
CGGCACGGCGATCGCCAGCGCGGAGATCACGGCGGACGCGGTGAGTCCGATCCCGAGCCATACCAGGGCGGAGGCGGCCAGCGTCGTCCCGTCCATGCGTGCCGTGAGCACCGCGTGGACGGGCCATGCCTGGAGCACGATGACCGCGGCCAGGTACGCCGTGGCCGTCATCATGAAGAGCAGGCCGCCGAAGCCGGTGGAGATGTCGGCTGCGTTCGCGGTGTCGAAGCGGGGGAACAGCGCACCGAAGCCGAGCGCCATCGCCGCGATCGCGAAGGTCATCATGGTGATGGATACGACGGACAGCACCATCATGAACGGCCCGACGCGCAGGACCCAGTTCGTCCCTGCGGTCAGGCCCACGGCCACCAGGAGGAGCGGGATCACGTTGACCCAGTACTTGCTCCAGATCAGTCGATGCAGGGCGAGGGGAGAGGAGCGCAGGAGCCACAACGTACGACCCTCCAGGCTGACCACGGGGAAGAGGAACCGGGCGGCGATGGCGGCGAGCACGAACCCCGCCAGCCCGAGGTTCAGGAATGCGACGACGTTGACCAGGAAGAACCCAACGTCGGGCCCGGTCGAGAGGGGCAGGACCCGGATGTTGTACACGTAGACCACGACCAGCACACCCAGGAGGATGAGCTGCGACCACTGGGTCGTGTCTCGGAAGAAGCTACGCACATCCTTCACCACGAGCGCGCGGGTGGTGGGATCGAGGCCACGAAGCACCCGGTCCAGGCGCGGCGCGGCCGACGACCTCCCCTGCCTGAGCGCCGCTCCTTCCTGGGCCCGACTGAAGCCGGCCGCGAAGAAGCGGCCGTGGAGCCAGGCGCCCACCACGACCAGCGCAGCCGCCGTGCTGACCAGGAGGAAGAGGGGAAACCAGTCCGGTCCGCCCGTGCGGAGCGGGGCCATGATGGCTTGCGCCGCCCACTCGCTCGGCAACCAGACCGAACCCGGCGTCTGGAGCGTGGCGATGAAACCGACCAGGCTGTGGAACCCCTCCGGCCTCGCGATCTGCTCGGGTCGGAGCAGCCTGAAGAAGAGGACAACGCCGGCGGCGGCCAGGATCGCGATGAGCACGAGCAGGTCCCGGGCCCGGCGCGCCGGGAATACGGTCACCAGCAGCAGCGTGACGGCGCTGCCCACCACGGCGGGAATGGCGAAGAACGCGCCGAGCGCGACAATGGCGACGAGTATGAAGAGGACCCCGCCTCCATAAGCGACGCCGTACGCGGTGAGGATCGGCCCCATCATGAGCAGGACCATCCACGACGCGTACGTCAGCGTCTCGATAAGCCGCGCCGTGTACACCGACAGCGGATCGGTCGGCGCTGCCGCGAGCAGCTCCACATCCCGCGCAAGGAAGAAGCTGGAGAGGGCACCGATGATGTTCGAAAGCAGCAGGATGGCCAGGAACGACAGGAGGACCAGGCTCAGCAGCTTCACCGCGAGGACATCGCCGATCTCGTCCGCGCTCCTGAAGTAGACCAGCAGCCGGAAGAGGATGGCGAACATCAGCAGCCAGAACACACCGCCGGCCAGCACGAGCACGAGGCGCCGCGACTGGCTGCTCTGGCCGCGGCGACGGACAGCCAGGAGCTTGGGCCTGAGCAGCGTCAGCGGGGCGAATCGGCCCACCCGCGCACCCGCCGAGGCAGACGTTGCCGCCTGGGTCTCCATGGTCACCCTTCCGCGACGGCCTTCAGCGACGTGATCAGGTCCGCCACCGCCTCACCGCCGGTCAGCCGCAGGAACACCTCCTCGAGCCCGACGGCACCCGCCGCCGCCTCGGCACGCAGTTCCTCCATGGTCCCCATGGCCCGGATCCGCCCCTCCTGGATGATCGCGATCCGATCGCACAGCACCTCCGCTACCTCCAGCGTGTGCGTGGACAGGAACACGGTCCCACCCTGATCGACGAAGCTCCGTAGCAGGTCCTTGATCATGCGCGCGGCGCGCGGGTCGAGGCCCACCATCGGCTCGTCCACCACGATGAGGCGTGGTCCGTGGACCAGGGCGGAGCTGATGAGCAGCTTCTGACGCATGCCGTGGCTGTAGCTCTCGATCAGCGTGTCCTTCCAGTCCGTCAGCTCGAACAACGACAGCAGCTCCTCAGCTCGCCGGTCGAGGACCGCGCCCTCCTGGCCCCATAGCCCGCCAACGAACCGCAGGAATTCCAGCCCGGTGAGCTTCTCGTAGAGAAACGGTCGGTCCGGGATGTACCCCAGCTGCTTCTTGGCCAGCGCCGGCTGCCGGGCCATGTCATGGCCGCCGATGCTCACGCGTCCGCCCGTGGGTTGGAGGACGCCGGTGAGCATCCGGATCGTCGTCGTCTTCCCGGCGCCGTTCGGTCCGAGGAACCCGAAGAGCTGACCGGCCGGAACGTGGAGGTCCAGCGGGTGGACCGCTGTGAAACGTCCGTACCGCTTGGTCAGCGCCTCGAGCCGGATCACGGGCCCACCTCCACGATCTCCAGGTCGAGCCGGCCGATCAGCCGGACGAGCTCCACCTGGCGGGCGAGACCACCCACCACGAATCGCAGGTGCGCGGGGTCCGCCGGGAACTGCCCGAGCGTCGGATCCACGGCCACCCAGTCGTTGAGCCAGACCTCCGGCCACGCGTGGTAGTAGAAGCGCCCGTCCAGGTGCACCATCCCCACCGCCTTGCGGGCCGGTAGACCCACGGCTCGTGCCAGGGCGACGTACAGGACGGTGTGCTCGTTGCAATCGCCCTGGCGGGTCTCCAGGACCTGGACCGCGCTCGGGATGCCTGGCGTGATCTCCTTCCGCAGCGACCCGTACACCCAATCGGCCAGGCGTTCGGCTACCACCAGCGGCGAGGAGGACCCGCCCGCGATCCGCCGGGCCATGGCAGTGACCCGTGGATCGTCCGACTGCACCAGCGGGGTCGGCGCCAGGTACGCCTCCGGACCACCGCCGCGGCTGTACGGCAGCACGTAGTCCGCCACCAGCGAAGACGGGACCTCGCGCCGGACCACGAGCGTATCGCCCCGGAGTGCCTGCCGTCCGCCGTCCAGGTCCAGGCCGTCCAGGTCCACGCCCACCAGCCGGACAGCCAGCATGTCCCGGTCCGCAGCCGCGCGCACCAGGTCCGCGTCCGCGGCGATCGCCGTGGTCTCGATGATCACCCCATACCCCGCCGCCAGGCTCGGGTCGGAGCGAGATCGCCTCCACGCCTGTTCAGCCAGCTCGTAGGGCGACCGTCGGATCGTGAACCCCATCGGGCTCTCCGAGCGAACGGTCCGCCCCTCCTCATCCAGCCAGGTCGTCACGCTCACTCCGCCGTAGCTCTCCTCCACGACCCAGACGGCCACGGTGTCGTAGCCCGCCGGCCGCCAGGTCGCGTCGCTGGCGCCCAGCTCGGCATCCGACGCCACCACGAGCGTGTCACGGCCCACCACCTTCAGCGACACTGCCCGGTCCGCCAGCGTCGAAGGATCCAGCACGCGACCGGCGTACTCACGGCCTGCGGCCAGGCG
>CAYXJH010000382.1:0-3553 GCA_964465415.1 uncultured Gemmatimonadaceae bacterium | reverse complement strand
GTCGCCCATCCGCGCGCGCAACGCGGCGTCGACCACCGGTGACGGTGCCTCCTCGATCATCTTCTGGTGCCGCCGCTGGATCGAGCACTCCCGCTCTCCCAGGTGAAGCGTCGTGCCGTGCGCGTCGGCCAGGACCTGGATCTCGATGTGGCGCGGGCCGTCCAGGAACCGCTCGATGTACACGCTCCCATCGCCGAACGCGGACTCCGCTTCACGCGACGCCGCCTCGAACGCATCACGGAGCCCATCGGGCGACCGCACGACCCGCATGCCCTTCCCGCCTCCACCCGCCGCGGCCTTGAGCATCACCGGGTAGCCCATATCCGAGGCGACATCGGCCGCCTCGTCCGCGGTGGCCAGAGCGTGGGCGGTGCCCGGGACGACCGGGACACCGGCGTCCATCATGGCCTGCCGCGCCCGCGTCTTGTCGCCCATGGCCTCGATGGCCGTCGCGGGCGGTCCCACGAAGACCAGACCCGCCTCCTCCACCGCGCGGGCGAACGGCGCGCGCTCCGCCAGGAAGCCGTACCCGGGATGGACGGCATCGCACCCACGGTCTTGCGCCGCAACCAGCAGGCGATCCACGCGGAGGTAGCTCTCCGCGGCCGGCGATGGGCCCACGTACGTAGCCTCGTCGGCGGCCAGGACGTGGGGCGCCCGGCGGTCGGCGTCCGAGAAGACGGCCACGGTGCCGATGCCCAGCTCCCGGCACGCCCGGATGACCCGCAGGGCGATCTCGCCCCGATTCGCTACCAGGACCTTCTCAAGCACCGCCCGACCTCAGAGCGGTATGTTGCCGTGCTTCTTCCACGGATTCTCGTCCCGTTTGTTGCGGAGCATGTCGAGCGCGTTGATGAGGCGGGGGCGGGTCTCGCGCGGATCGATCACGTCGTCCACATACCCCCGGGCCGCCGCGATGAAGGGATGCGCGAAGCGCTCACGGTACTCCGCCTCCCTCGAGGCGGTCTCCGCCTCAGGATCCTCCGCTTCGGAGATCGGGCGGCGGAACAGGACCTCGACCGCCCCTTTCGGACCCATGACCGCGATCTCCGCCGTGGGCCAGGCCAGGTTTATGTCCCCACGGATGTGCTTCGAGTTCATCACGTCGTACGCGCCGCCGTACGCCTTCCGCGTGATCACAGTGACCTTGGGTACCGTCGCCTCCGAGAACGCGTACAGGAGCTTGGCGCCATGGCGGATGATGCCACCGTGCTCCTGCGCCACACCGGGCAGGAAACCCGGCACGTCCTCGAAAACGACCAGCGGGATGTTGAACGCGTCGCAGAACCGCACGAATCGGGCGCCCTTGTCCGAGCTGTTGATGTCCAGGACGCCTGCGAGCACGGCCGGCTGGTTCGCCACCACGCCCACGCTCCGGCCGCCCAGGTGGGCGAACCCCACCACGATGTTGGGGGCATAGTCACGGTGGACCTCGTAGAACGCCCCGTCGTCGGCGATGCGCCGGATCACGTCCAGGATGTCGTACGGCCGGGTCGGCTCGTCCGGCACGATGTCGAGCAGCGCCTCATCCTGCCGGTCGAACGGGTCACCCGTCTCGACCCCGGGCGGGTCCTCGCGGTTGTTCTGTGGGATGAAATCGAAGAGGCGTCGGATCGACTCGATGCAGGCTACCTCGGAATCGCAGGCGAAATGCGCCACGCCGGAGGTGGACGCGTGCACATCGGCGCCACCCAGACCCTCCATGTCGATGTCCTCGTGGGTCACCGTCTTCACCACGTTCGGGCCCGTCACGAACATGTAGCTCGTGCCCCGGACCATGTAGACGAAGTCGGTGATCGCCGGCGAGTACACCGCCCCACCGGCGCACGGCCCCAGGATCGCGCTGATCTGCGGGACCACGCCGGAGGCCAGCGTGTTGCGGAGGAAGATGTCGGCATACCCGCCCAGACTGACGACGCCCTCCTGAATCCGGGCACCGCCGCTATCGTTCAGGCCGATCACCGGGGCGCCGTTCTTGAGCGCCAGGTCCATGACCTTGACGATCTTCTCCGCGTGTGCCTCGGACAGGGACCCGCCGAACACCGTGAAGTCCTGGCTGAATACGTACACCAGCCGACCCTTCACGCTGCCGTACCCCGTCACCACCCCATCGCCCAGGTACTTCTGCTTCTCCAGCCCGAACCCCGTGGTCCGGTGGGTGACGAACCGGTCGAGCTCGATGAAGCTGCCATCATCGAGCAGCAGGTCCAGACGTTCGCGGGCCGACAGCTTGCCCCGCTCGTGCTGCGCCGCGATCCGTTCCGGCCCGCCCCCCAGCTCCGACTGGCGACGCAGCTCTTCGAGCTGCTCGAGCCTGTCGCGCATGGTCATCGGCCGTCGGAGCCTGCGGGCTGCTCGGCCTGCCACGGGAGGGGCGCCGGCTCGAGCTCACCGTTGCGAATGACGACCAGGTGCGGGATCCGGATCAGGCGCGCATCTCGTACCGACAGCGTGCCGGTGGCTCCTCGAATGCCGGTCAGAAGCTCGAAACGGAGGGCCGTCGCGGCCGGCGTCAGCATGCGGTTGGGCAGCGACTCGACCACCACCTGCGCCGCGTCGTAGCCGAGCGCCGGCATCTGGTTCGTGAGCGACCGACGGTACGTCTCCTCGAACAACGACACGAAGTCCGGGTCCGCCACACCTCCGGAACGGCCGGGCGGGAGCGGCGATGTGGCGATCACCCCTTCCAGGTCCCGGCTCGGGACAACGCGCCGGACGGGGGTGGATGCCCACGCATCGTCGCCCAGCACGCGGGCGCCGGCCGCGTCCAGACCGTAGTACGAGATCTGAGGTGCGATCTGCGGCACATCCCGGTCCGGGGCCACGATGTAGAGCGCAAACGGCCCGCCGGCCTCACGGCCGGCCTCCAGGATATGACGGAGGTGGGTCGCGAATGTCGTGGTTCCGGATTCGTAGGACACCGTGGCGCGAATGCTCCCGCCCATCGCCTCGTATTCCTCGGCGAACGCGCGAGCACGCTGGCTGAAGTCGGAGCCGCGAGCATGCAGCACGGCCGCGGCACCGAGCCCGACACGCACCGCATACCGGCCGAGCTCCTGCGCCCCGCGCGTGTCTCCCGTGGCCAGCGAGTATACATTGGACCAGTGCGTCGGCAGCTCCGTGACCGTGGGGCTCACGAGCAACAGCCGCGGGTTCGCCCGGGCGCCGACCGCCTCCGCCAGCTGTTCGGGCAGGAGCGGCCCGATGATCGCCGCCACACCGCGGCCCTCCAGCTCCCGGATCGCCTCGGCCGTGTGCATCCCCCCGCCGTCATCGGCCACCACCAGCTCGATCGACCGGCCCATCCGACGCTCGGCCTCCCGGACCGCGAGCTCGATTCCCTCCAGCACCCAATCCCCGTACTGGACGAGAACCTGTGATCCGGAGCGCGGAAGGAGCGCGCCCACCACAGCGGGTCCCGGTGCCTCGAGCGCGTCCCTCGTCAGCTCGACCAGCGCCTCGGCCTCCTGCGCCTCAGCGGAGCCCCGCGGTTGGGCGCGACGGTACGCCTGGGCGAATTGCCGGGCCTCGTCGTACTGCCTGAGGCCGAACG
>CAYXJH010000381.1:0-3566 GCA_964465415.1 uncultured Gemmatimonadaceae bacterium | reverse complement strand
GACCCGAGACCCGAGACCCGAGACCCGAGACCCGAGACCCGAGACCCGTGACCCGAGACCCGTGACCCGAGACCCGTGACCGGGAACCCGTGACCGGCGACTGACGACCCGAGGTTCTCGTCTCGGGTCTCGAATGGGACGGGCGATGTAGTGCACAATGAACGGGCTCCGCCGAGTCGCTTGTGCGATCGACCTCCATACGGGTGGCAGACCGAACGGTGGCCGTCGGACCGGCGGAACGATCGCGCAATAAACCACGCATGGGGTGGCGAAGTGCACCTCCACTCGCGGCTGGTGGGCCGAGCGTGCGCCACGCTACCCACCTGTGGGCCTCGCCGCCCCGCACCACCACCCGATCCGGTCTCGTGATCTCGTGGCTCGCGTTCACCTCCCCTCCACGATCCCTCCCTTCCCGATCTCCCTGAGGACCGCGGTGGCGTAACATCCTGGCGGGAGTCGGAAGCGGAGCTCGATGAACGGGCCGAGTGTGTCGTTGCCCCGGGCGGTCGTTGCGTCGTTGAGAGGGAACCGGAGCGGTCTGCGCCGGGCGGCCAGCGGGGCAAGGACCCGTGAATCGAGCTCCCCGGGTTGGAAGCCCGCGTCGAGGAGCGCGTCGGCTTCGAGATGCGCGACGGCCGCCTCGGGTTTCCGGCCCCGGCGCCCGGTGCCGACCAGCGGTCCGGTGGGCGAAACCTGGAAGGTCCACGCGCGTTCCTGGGTCGCGGCGATGTCCTCCACGTGGAAGAGGGATTCCGTGTCGTGTTTCCATGCCAGGTCACCGGGCATGATCAGGTCGGGGGCACAGGCGCGACGGGCCAGGACCTGGTTGAAGAGCCAGGCCTGGTAGGCCGACGCGTACATCCGGAGCATGGGCTTACCCACGACGCGGACGGAGCGTTCGGCGTCGCCACCCGTCCGGTGCATGGCTGCGGCCACTCGGGCGCATTGTGCGAAGCCCGATGGCCATGACGTCGCCGCCTCGGCGTACCGACCCTCATCGAAGCGCTCCCGTGCTCTCAGGATGTCATCCGCGTCGGCGTGGACGCCGCCGGCCGGATCGACCTCGGGATCACCGGCTCGCAGCGGGCGCCCGGCGATGAGCGACACCGCGTCCTGCCATTCGGCGCGGGCAAGGGCCCGTCCTACCCGCCACGTGTCGCCGCGGTATCCGAACCGTTGCGGGCCGTAATAGTTCGGCACTCCTCGTCGGAGCAGCGACTCGAGCACGCCGGCCACCGTCGCCTCCGTTGCGGCGTCGCCGGAATCCCACGCGTGACCGGGCGGCCGCAGCTTCACCATGAACCGATTGCCTCCGTGCCACCCCCGCCGCAGCTTCCGCGGGTGCCGCGCGGCCTGGAGCACCCGGATCCTGGGGATGTCCAGCGCCAGCGCGCGGGCCGGCGTCACGTGCTCCACGCTCATCCACTGCCGGGTGATGGCCCGCGCGTCCTTCATCCCCGCATAGCCGATCGACGAAGTCCTGACTCCCAGCCCTCCAGCCAGGTCCGCCGCCGCCTTCACCGTGGTGAGACCCTGTTTCTCCACCTCCATCCACGTGTGATCTCCTCGACCCTCCGGCTCGACCGCCTGCACCTCCGCCACCATGAAATCCTCCCACCGCGCCTTGTACACCGCCCGCAGTGGCTCGCCGGTCGTCAGGTAGGGAAGCTCGTCCATCACACCTCGTCCGTCCGTCCTGGGTTCGTGAGGCTGCCTGCACGTCCTTCGGAGGACGATGGGGTTATCGGACGACAAAAGGTAGGTAGGCTGATGGCGGACGAGCCGCGGGCAGTCAAGCGGGTTGCCTTGGTTCTGGGCCCCCGTCGCAACTCGGAGTTCTCCACAGCCCGCGTGGAAATTAGGCCTGGCGCGGGGACTTCTCCGTGGGAAACGGTCGAAGATCTGTGGATGCACCCGTTCCGAACCTCTATTCGGAAAGCCTGCCAACGGCATGCAAGGCGAGCCGGCTGCGAGGGTACTGGCCGCAGCCGAAGCCCAGAAGGCCAGGGGCACCCGGCGCGCGGGTCGCCCGGCAACCGGAGACAAGGGAGTGAGGCCGGGCGGACCTGACGGTCGCGCCACCGAAACGGACCGTTGCACACCCGCCAGTGGCTTGAATCCCTGGGACCGGCTTGACCGGCCCGGGGATTCTTGCACCCGGGTGTGCGCCCCGACCCAGGTCGCACGGCCCGCGGCGCTCTGCCCGCTCCTGGACTCAACCCTCTTGGCGTCCCACCGCCCCCTGCCCTACCTTGCACCGATCCAGGCCCCGTCCATTCGCCGCCTCACGGAGTGACCACCATGCAGAGCGCAGTCCTCACCACGCTGATCGCCATCGGGCTCGTGCTGGTTCTGCTGCTGATCCCGGCGATCATAGCGATCCTGATCTACAACCGCCTGATCGCGCTTCGGGTCGAGACGGACACGGCCTGGTCCGACATCGACGTCCAGCTGAAGCGACGACACGATCTCATCCCGAACCTGGTCGAAACGGTCAAGGGCTACGCCGGCCACGAGCGGGAGACGCTGGAGTCGGTCACCGCTGCCCGCTCCCGCGCCGTCGATGCCACCGGCGCGCCGCCCGCCGACCGGGCCGGCGCCGAGAACATGCTGAGCAACGCTCTCGGTCGACTCTTCGCCCTGAGCGAGGCGTACCCGCAGCTGCGGGCGGCCGAGCCGTTCCAGGAGCTTCAGCGCTCGCTCAACGCCGTGGAGCAGGACCTCCAGCAGTCGCGACGTTACTACAACGCGGTGGTCCGCGACCTGAACACCCGGGTTCGACAGTTCCCCACCAGCATCGTGGCACGGGCAGCCCGCATCGAGGAACGAGGGTTCTTCGAGATCGAGGCACCCGAAGAACGGCAGACCCCCCAGGTCCGGTTCTGATGCGCGCCTCGCCCACCACGGGCGGACGGGCCACGACCGGGAGCCGATCGGCGACGGCGCTGGCTGTCGTGCTGCTCAGCGCGCTGGCACTGGCACCCGCCGCGGCGCCGGCCCAGCGCTCCATCGACATCGACGCGTTCCACGCCGAGATCGAGATCGTGCCAGACGCGACGATCCGGGTCGCCGAGACGATCCGGCCCCGGTTCACGGGGCGCTGGAACGGGTTCGTCCGCGTTCTCGATCTCCACCCGCCCGACAACTACGGGGCGCGGTATCTGCTGGATATCGACCAGATCACCGTTACGGATGACGCCGGCACCGCACTGCGCCACGAGGTCACCCGGCCACGACGTGCGACCGTTGAAGTCCGCATCTGGGTCCCCGATGCCGTCGATCGCACCGCCACCGTCCACCTGTCCTACCGGGTCCACCGCGCGCTCGGGTTCTTCGAGGCCGCGCCCGACGGTGAATGGGACGCCATGGACGAGCTCTACTGGCAGATCACCGGCACCGACTGGGAGATGCCCATCGCACGTGCCAGCGCACGCATCATCCTGCCCTCCGGCGCCACGGTCCAGCAGGCCGAGGCCTACATCGGCGGACGCCGTTCCACCAACCGGGCCGACCTCAGCACCACCGGCCACGTGGTGGACGTTCCCGCCGTCGGACCCCTGAACCCG
>CAYXJH010000380.1:0-3569 GCA_964465415.1 uncultured Gemmatimonadaceae bacterium | reverse complement strand
GACGCCGTCGCCCGTGGCAACCTGAAGGTGTTCGCGGAGATCGGCCGGGAGTTCGCGCGGTTCCTCGAGGCGTTCGGTGACGCCACGGCCCGGGACGAGGCGGGCATGGCCCGCTTCCTTGGCGAGTTGCGGGAAGGGGACCCGCCCGACGGCCAGGGCATGCTGAGGGCGGCGTTCGACGCCTACGACCGGGCGAGGTTCGACGCGGATCCGCGGGCCCGTGCCCAGCACCTGCTCCACGCGAACCTCCTGGTCGGCTACCACGAGCAGCTGCGGCTCCAACCGCTCATCCTGGAGGCGATGAACGCGGCGGTCCCGGACCCGGACGCCGTGCGCGGGCGGGTCCTCGCCGCGCTCCTCCCTCCCTCCTGGCTCCGGGTCCGGCTCTGGCTGGCCAGGCTCCTGGGCCGGGAGCTGCCGCTGGACCGTCTCCTGGACCGGCTCATCGAGCTGGCCCGCCAGCAGCTCAGGGAGGTCATCACCCGATCCGTCATGACGATCCGGGTCGCGGACGGTCCGCCCATCCGGCTGGGACGGGAGCTGGCGGGTGCGGCACCGAGCGAGCTGGACGGGCCCGAGCTGCCGGCGCTCCGCGAGCTGCTGGCCACGATCGACGGGACCGGCATAGACGCCGCGACCCGGGACTGGGGCGACTTCCCCCAACGGATGCGGTTCATCGCCCGGCTGTTCCAGGTCTTACACGCCGAGCCGGCGCTGTTCGCACCACCCTTCCCCGACGCGCGCGCCGTTCGTCACCCATCGAGCCCGGACCGGCCGGTCCCCGCCTGAGCCGGGCCCTGCTCGCACCGTCTGTCTGGCTCGCCTGGCTATCGGCCTGCCCCCCCAAAACCGCCACCTTCAGTGGCAGTCGGGCCACACTCTGTCCGAACGGGAGGCTGGAGTGAGTCACATCAACCTGTTGACGGAGCGGATCATCGGAGGTGCGATCGCGGTCCATCGGGTTCTTGGGCCGGGGCTGCTGGAAAGTACATACCAGCATTGCCTGGCGACGGAGCTCCGTGAGCTGGGGCTGAAGGTGGAGCGGCAGGTGGCGGTGCCCGTCATATACAAGGGAACGCGGCTGGATGCGGGGTATCGCCTGCCAGAGAGCGTCGTCGTCAGAAATGATGACGCAGCCCCGGCACTTAGTAGCCGGATCGGGCGGCATCGCGGACCGGGTCCGGTGAAGCGAAGTCATTGCCCTGCGGCGGGTTCCGGTGCGAGCAGGCCGCCGGGCCCGGCGCTTGCCTTGTCCCACGGCGACAACAGAAGGGACACGCAGCGGCGGGAAACCGGGGAGAGCGCTGCGTGAATGGATTCGGGGGGTCGTGCAGTACGGCGGCTCCCCGTTCCACATCCCTCCGCCGGAGCGCGATTCGGCCGGGGCGAGCCGCTCAGCGTTCGACGGGCCCCAGGTAGCGGTCCAGCCAGGCCAGGGTCTCCCGGATGAGCTCGGTGCGGGGCGGGATGTGGTCCGAGTCGTAGAGGACGAAGCGCTTGTGCTCGGGCGGCGTGCCCAGAAGGTCGAACATGGGCCGGATCCCGGCGTCGAGGCCGGCGTCGTAGCGCCCGTTGAGCATGAGCGTGGGGGTCGTGACGCGGCCCACGTAGTTGATGGGATGGACCTCGGGCCGGGCCCGGTCGAGGACGCCGCCCGCCAGCAGGATACTGGTGGCCAGTCGGTCCTCTACGGCGGGGATGATGGCCCCGAGCGCGCCGCCCCAGCTCATCCCGTAGAAGGCCAGCTTCCGCCCGTCGATGTCGGGCCGGGTCTCGAGGTAGTCGATGCTGCGCCTGAGATCCTTGATGAACTGAGTCACGAGCTCCGTATATGCCCGGGACTCTGCGCCGCTGTGGAGGGCGCTCAGCGCGGGGTCCCCCCGCTCGAACGTGCCCTTGTAGACGGGGAACATCACGGCCCGGCCGCTCTTCACCAGGTAGGCGAGGAACATGGTGAACTCGTAGTAGCTCTCCATGTTCTCGCTGGAGGGAACCCAGGTGGCGCCGCTGCCGGGGAAGTAGAGGACGGTCTGGTAGGGCGGCCGCGCGTTCACGGGGAGGAAGAGGTGGGCCAGGATGCGCTCCCCGCCGTAGGCCGCGTCGAAGCTGACGGTCTCGTGGACCCACTCGGCGGCGTCATCGCGCCGTGACTCGACGCGGGCGCGGAGGTCGGCGTCGTCGTAGGCGAACTGCTCGCGGTAGACCTGGAAGATGGCGTCGGGGACGGGCGGCAGCATTCGCACGTCCGTGGGCTCGGCAAGCCGCTGGGGCTCGAAGGCGGCCGCCGGCACCGCCGCGGGGTCCGGGTACAGGGCGAGCCGGAAGCCGTTGCGTGCGGACCGGTCCATGGGCGGCGCCTGCGCCTGGCGGCCGAACTCGTAGGTGTTGTCGTTCCAGGCGCCGCCGCGCACGACCCGGCCCTCCTGCGTCTCGTTCCAGCACCATTCCCGCACGTTGCCGGCCATGTCGAGGGCCCCGTACGGCGTGACGCCGCGGAGGCTGCCGACTTCGACCGGGCCGGTCCCGCCGAAGTTGCTGAACGGGGCGAGCAGGGCGAAGCCGCCGAGCTGCCGCCACTGGATCATGGGGACCAACTCACCGCGGGCCAGCCCCCAGTGGAGGCTGGTGGGGAGACTCTTCCCGGCGAACTCCGCGTAGGCCGCGGCCTCGTACCAGCTGACGCCCGAGACCGGATAGTCGGCCTGGCCGTCGGGGTACGTCCCGGCCTGCCAGGTGGACGGGCCGGGCCGGCCCGTGGCGTCCACGAACTGGCGCATGGCCTCGTCCCGGCTCAGCTCGACGCCGTCGTGGACGAAGGGGTGCTTCCAGTACGACGGGTCCGCGTAGCCGCCGGCGTCGATGAACGCCCGGTAGGCCTCGTTGGTGACCTCGAACTGGTCGATGAAGAAGTCGCCCACGGTGCCGATGGGCGTCTCGGCGCCCTGCACCCGGACCATCCCCGGCGGCACGCTGCCCACAGGGTCCAGGGTCCGGACGAGGTCGTAGGGGATCACGGAGAGCTGCTGGTCGGCGTCCGGACCGACGTTCCAGGTCGAGCCGGCCGCCAGCACCGTCTCGTAGCCCTCCTTCTCGAGCTTCCAGCGGAAGATCCCGATGGGCATCCGGACCTTCTCGAGGGGGGAGACCCCGAGGTAGGACCACTCGGCGTCCGGGTCCTCGTACTCCTTGACCCAGACCCCGGCACCGGGCGGATCCGTCCGGACACCCACGTCCAGGGACATGCGGGCGAAGAGACCGGCCAGCCGCGGATCGCCCGGGATGTGGCGCTCCGCCCGCTCCGCCAGCCGGTACGGCGCGACGAGGTTGCGCCACACGTCGTTCTCCGCGATGAGCCGCTCGATCTCCGGCAGCGCGACCTCCCGGGCCCAGCGGACGTCCGCCCTGCGCTGGCCGTCCCAGACGGCGAACGACGCCAGGGCCAGGACCAGCAGCACCGCAGGGATGGCGACGGAGGGGCGACGGAGTCGTCTCGAGAGCGTACGAAGCCCGGAGAGGCCGGCGCCGCCGGCGGCGCGGCGGGCCTCGTCGTAGGCCCGCAGGTCGCGCAG
>CAYXJH010000379.1:0-3586 GCA_964465415.1 uncultured Gemmatimonadaceae bacterium | reverse complement strand
ACCGGAGGGGCGGCCCCGCCACCCGGCGCGGCCGCTGTCGCTCGAACGGACGCCGGTCAGACCCCGGCCTCCGCGACCCGCGGCTCGTTCGCGGTCCAGCTGGGCGCGTTCCGGCAACAGCAGGGTGTGGATGAGCTGGTGGCTCGTCTCCGACGGGCGGGGCACGAGCCTCGCGTCGTGCTGGTGCCCGACAACACACTCCTCAGGGTCAGAGTCGGAAGATTCATGGCGGCTGGCGACGCAGTCAGGCTTCACGACCGGGTCCGGAGCGAGGGCTTCGATGCCGTCGTCGTGGGCGACGCCGATCGGGAGCGCGAGCCATGACCGACTCGCGGCCGCTCATCCTCGTCGCCGAGGACGAACCCCTCGCCAGCATGGCCCTGCGCGTCCAGCTCGAGGCCCTCGACTACCGCGTCCTCGGCCCCGCACGGGACGGTGACGACGCCGTCGCCCTCGGCGCCTGCTTCCCGCTCGACATAGCCCTCTTCGACTTCAGAATGCCCCGACGCAACGGCGTCGAGGCGGCGCAGGCCCTCTTCCAGATCGCGCCCACCCCCGTCGTCCTGCTCACGGGCATCGATGTCAACAGCCTGCCCGACCCGATCCCCAGGCCCCCCATCTTCGGGACGCTGACCAAGCCGGCCGACCTCGACGAGCTTCGCAAGGCCCTCGAGGCAGCTTCCAGGGCGTTTCACGGCTGGCTCCAGGCGGAGCCCGCGCGGATGGAGAGGGTTCAGGCGCTGCGCCAGGAACGCCACGTGATCGCCGCGGCCGTCACGGCATTGGCCGGGGACTCCGCTCCCGCCCGCGTCGCCGCCCGGCTCCTCGACCAGGCTCGACGGGAGGACCGGCCCGCGATCGACATCGCCCGCCACGCCCTCGTCCCGGAGGATTGACGTGGAGACCGGGCCTGATCTCTCCCCGCGCCAGCAGTACATCGCTTGGGTCGAGGACCGCGTCGAGGACTTCAAGGCCGCACTCTCTCGCGATGACCTCCTCGCCTTCGCCGAGCAGGCCGTCGACGACCTCTTCGACTCTCGGGACGGTCAGTACCCCCTGACCGAGATCCTGCTGCGTGATGCGGTCGACGCCCTGATCGTGCGACGCCTCGGCCTGCCCAGCTACCGGCAGTGGCTGCGGACGTGTCATACCGACACATCCACATGTCCTGAATCGGTGACAGATGACGAGGCCGGAGAGGGGTCGGTAAATCCATAACCGGTTGTAGCGTAATACTTTACGCATTTTGTCCCGCAGTGGTATGGACCCTGCCTTGACTGCGACGTGTGACGTGTGGAACGGGGATGAGTCAAGCAGGAGAGGTTGTGATGAAGGGTGAGGGGGGCAGGAACCGGCGGGAGCCGGCAGGGATCGTGATCCGGGTGTCGTCGGAGACGGAGAAAAAGCCGGCGATCGCCGCATTCATATGGGGAGGCAAGGTGGTGCCGGTGCCTACGCTGCCGTACGGCCGCTGGAAGCCGAAGGCAGCCTGAGGGCCGGTACTTGCTACGGCGGAGCCCGCGGACCGAGTGGTCCGCGGGCTTTTTCTTGGGTAGCATGGTGTGATGGATCGAGACATCGGGGTGGTAGGGGCGGGCCCCTCGGGGCTTGCGGCGGCCTGGCGGCTGGTGACGCGTGGGGCCAGGGTCACGGTGTACGAGCCTGGCGTCGTGGGTGGTCGCCTGCGGACCGAGACACTGTCCGGTACGTCGGCGGATGCGGTGGTGCAGCTCGTCTCGGATGGATACACACGCCTCCGTGAGCTGGCGGTCGGTGTCGGGGCGGAGCGTTTTCTGGTGCCGGTCGAGGGCCGGGACGCGGTGTGGCGGCACGGCCGGGCGCACCCGGTGCGATACGGCTCGGTGGTGTCCATGGCGGCGTCGGGCTCGTTGCCGGGCCTGCTGAAGCTGCGTCTGGGAACGAAGTACATGCGGTTCCTGGAGCGCCACGCGAAGGACCTGGATTTGAACGAGCCTTCGCTCGCGGCGCAGGCTGGGCTCGACGATGAGTCGATCGCGGACTGGGGCACCCGGGAGATGGGGCGTGACTTCGTCGAGCTGCTGTGCTACCCCCTGCTGACGTCGTACTACGGGGTGACGCCGGAGGAAACGGGAGCGGGAGTGTTCCACGGGCTGGCTCGCGCCGGCTTGCGGGTGGAGCTGCTGGGGATCCGCGGGGGCGCGGCGGCGCTGGGTCGGGTGGCGATCGAGTGGCTGGAATCGCAGGGCGTGGAGCTGAGGGCGGCGAGGGTGGATTCGCTGGACGCCGCGGGTGCTGGCGTTCGCCTCCGCCTTGATGGTGCCGAAGCGCGGCATGACGGGGTGGTGGTGGCGGTGCCGGCCCGTGAGGCCGGCCGTCTGCTGCCTGGAGCGGACCTGCTGGCGTCGGTGCAGTCCCGGTCCACGGCCACCCTCCTGCTGGCGCTGGACCGGCCGCTGGCTACCGGCTGGTTCGGCCTATCGATTCCGCGGGGCGAGGTGGCCGGCGACGAGGTAGCGGCGGTCTGCATCCAGGAAGAGAAGGGAACCGGCGTTACGGCCGCCGGGACCGGCGCCCTGACGGTGGTGCCGACGCCGGATGCGGGTGAGCGCTGGGCGGTGTCGGCCGCTGCTGACGCGCTGGACGCTGCGCTCCCGGTCCTGGATGCGGTGCTGCCGGGCGCGCGGCACCGGATCACGGAGGCCCGGCTGGTCCGGCTCCCCGGATCCACGTTCATCCCGACCCCCGGACACTTCGGCCGCATGGCGCGTCTGGACCCGGCGAGCCTTCCGGTCGGCGTGGCCCTGGCCGGTGACTATCTTGTGGCGCCGACCGTGGAGGGTGCGATCCGCTCCGGGTTCCTCGCCGCTGATCGGGTCATGGCTGCCGCACCGTGATGGTCCTCGTCCTTCCCTGCCGAACCACGGAGAGCTCGAGAGGCCGGCCGGACCGGGTCTCCAGGGCGAACAGGTCGTCAGGCCCGGAGAGCGCCTTGCCCCCTGCGGCGGTCAGCACGTCACCCGGCCGGAGGCCGCTCCGCTCGGCGGCCGTGCCCGGCACTACGCGCAGCACGAGCAGCCCACCACGGACCCCGCGGAAGTAGTCAGCGAGCTCGGGCTCCATGACGACCAGCTCTGCGCCCGCCACGTTCTTCAGCGCCGCGCCGCCGGCGCCGCGGAACATGAACACGCCGGCGGGCTGGGGGCCGGCGCCGTCGGGGCCTGGCGGGATCGACGGCATCACGATGGCACGCCGCTCCCCATCCTGGGCCTCCAGCACTCGCCGGGCGATCACGACGCGGAGACTGTCGGCGCGTTCGTGGAGCCGGATCATCTCGCCCCCGGGCGCCGGCTGGAAGGTCTGGGCGTACTCGCGCGCGCATCCCACGAGCGCGGCGACGCGTCGGTCAAGGTCGGATCGGGGCTGCGCCGGCAGTGGCCGGAACACGGTCCGTCCGTCGGCGCCGGCGAGCCAGTAGCCTTGCGGCCCGACGGTCCCGGGCGCCGCGGCAATCTTGCTGGCGACGAGCGCGTCACCGAGGACGTGGATGACGGGTCCACCGGCCGGCGCGGGGGGTGACACGGGCGCCAGCGCGGGTGGACGGTCG
>CAYXJH010000378.1:0-3589 GCA_964465415.1 uncultured Gemmatimonadaceae bacterium | reverse complement strand
CCGGCGGGCTGACGGTCCCGGGCGAGTCGCCCAGGGCCGGCTCGACGGGCGCGGGCAGGATGTGGCCGAGCTTGCTCCGCTTCGTCTCCAGGTACGTGCGGTTGTGGTGCGTCGGCTCCGTCTCGATCGCCTCGCGGCCGGTGATGCGGAGGCCGTAGCCCTCCAGACCCACGATCTTCCTCGGGTTGTTCGTCAGGATACGAATGGAGCTGAGACCCAGGTCCAGGAGGATCTGGGCGCCGATGCCGTAGTCTCGCAGATCGGGCTTGAACCCGAGCGCCTGGTTCGCTTCGACCGTATCCTGACCCGTCTCCTGGAGCGCGTACGCCCGGATCTTGTTCACCAGGCCGATGCCCCGGCCCTCCTGGCGCAAATACACGACGGCGCCGGCGCCTTCCTGCTGGATCCGTCGCATCGCGGCCTTGAGCTGAGCGCCGCAATCGCAGCGCTGGGAGTGGAAGACATCGCCCGTGAGGCATTCGGAGTGCATACGGACCAGGACGTCCTGCTCACCCGAGATCCTGCCGGCGACCAGAGCCACGTGCTCATGACCGTCGATCTGGTTCTCGAACGCGATGATCCGGAACTCGCCGAACTCCGTCGGGAGGGAGGCCTCGGCGATGCGGCGGACCAGTCGTTCGTTGGCCAGCCGGTACGCCACGATCTGGGCGACGGTGATGAAGCGGAGATCATGCCGGCGGGCGAAGTCCTCCAGCTGCGGCCGGCGCGCCATGGTGCCGTCGTCGTTCATGATCTCGCAGATCACGCCGGCGGGGGCCAGCCCGGCGAGGCGGGCGAGGTCCACGGACGCCTCAGTCTGCCCGACCCGGCGCAACACGCCCCCGGGAACGGCCCGGAGCGGGAAGACGTGGCCGGGTCGACGCAGGTCGCCTGGCTGCGTGTCTGGATCGACCAGCAGCTGGATGGTCCGGGCACGGTCGTGGGCGCTGATACCGGTGGTCACGCCGAATCGGGGGTGGGCATCCACGCTGACCGTGAACGCGGTACGGAACGCCTCCTGGTTGTGGTCCGCCATCAGCGGGAGGCCCAGCTGGTCGGCGCGATTCTGGGTGAGAGCCACGCATACGAGGCCGCGTGCGTGTGTCGCCATGAAGTTGATGATGTCCGGCGTCGCCTGCGAGGCGGCGCACACCAGGTCACCCTCGTTCTCCCGGTCCTCATCGTCCGCGACGATGACCATCCTGCCCGCCCGGATGTCCCGGATCGCGGCCTCGACGGTATCGAATGCCGGCGGGTTGCCGTTCATGCGGGCCTCCCCGCGCCGCTCCGGTTCATGTAGTGGACCACGAACCGCCCGAGCATGTCTCCCTCCAGATTGATCCCGTCGCCGGCGCGCAGCGTCCCCAGCGTCGTGTGGTCCAAGGTATAGGGGATCAGGGCGACCTGCGCTACATCGGGCGCGGGCATCGCGTTGACCGTGAGGCTCACCCCCGCCATGGCAATGGACCCGTGGAGCACGGTCACCTCGGCGACCACGTCCGGGAGCCGCACGTCGATCAGCACGTGCTCGCCGTCGCGCTCCACGGCCAGGACCTCCCCGACGTCGTCCACGTGTCCCTGCACCAGGTGGCCGCCGAGCCGGTCGCCCAGGGCGAGGGCCCGCTCGAGGTTGACGGCGGAGCCCGGGGCCAGCCCGCCCAGCGTCGTACGGGCGAGGGTGGTGGCGATCGCTTCCACGTCGAACCAGTCGGAGCCGCAGGCGGTAGCCGTGAGGCACACGCCTTCCACCGCCACCGAATCGCCCTGGGCGAGCTCGGTGGCGAAGGGCGTCTCGATCCGGAAGCGACGCCCGTTATCCACAGGGACGGTGTCCCGGACCCGTCCCACCGCTTCCACGATCCCGCTGAACATCAATCGCTCCGTTCCACCGTCATCAGCGTGTCCCGCCCCAACCGCCGGACATCGGTGATCCGGCCGTCGAAGCGCAGGTCCCGCCCTTCGAAGGCGGGGACGGCGCCGGAGCCGAAGAGGACCGGCGCATGGAAAAGGTACAGCCGATCGACGACCCGCGCTGCCACCAGCGCCGAGCCGAGCCGGCCGCCCCCCTCGCAGAAGATGGTTCGGACCCCGGCCGCGCCCAGCTCGCGGACGAGCGCCGCCGGATCGATCGCGGTCCCCCGGCCCGGTCCACCAGCCGTCTGGCCAACAGGGATTCGGAGGATCCGGGCACCGCGGCGCTCCAGCTCCGCCACCCGGTCCCCCGGCGCGGTCGGTCCGACGATGATCCAGACGGGCGCCTCGTCGATCGACGCCAGGAGACGGGCTTCCAGCGGGATGTCGGCCGACGCCGATACAATGACCCGCGCGGGCGGCACGCGGGGGTGTATCGAGCCGCGGACCGTCAGCAGCGGATCGTCGACGCGGGCGGTGCGGCCGCCGACCATGACCACGTCGAAACCGGCTCGGAGTCGGTGCACCTCGGCTTCCGATTCCGGGCCCGTGATACGTGTGCGCTGGCCCTCGGCGAGGGCGATCCGGGCGTCCAGGGTCAGGCCGTACTTGAGCGTTACGAACGGCCGGCCCTGCTCGAAGGGTACCAGGAAGAGGGCGTTCTGGCGCCGGGCGGCTTCACGTTCCACGCCCTCGAGGGTCGCCACGCCGGCGACCGCCAGCACGCCGGCGCCTCCAGCCGCGTCGGGGTTCGGATCGGGGACCGCGTACACCACCTGCCGGACGCCCGCCGCCAGCACCGCGTCCGTGCACGGCGGGGTCTTGCCGTGGTGGGCGCATGGCTCCAGCGTCACGTACAGGGTGCCGTCTCGTGCCCGATCCCCGGCCGACCGGAGCGCCTCCACCTCCGCGTGGTCGCCGCCGAACTCCCTGTGCGCACCCTCCCCGACCACCACGCCATCCCGGACGACGACGGCGCCGACCATCGGATTCGGGTGGACGCGACCCCATCCGGCGTCGGCCAGCTCGATGGCCCGGCGCATGAATGCCGCGTGCTCAGCCATTGTGGCGTCCGTCACAGGATCACCGCTCCCCGAAACTCTCGAGCCACGTCAGATCGATAACCGGAACGCCAGCCCCAGCCACCAGCCCACCGGGTCGAACCGGACGTCTGCGGGGAGGCCCGCAGGAGTCGACAGGCTTTGCCACCCGGCCTCGGCAGAGACGTGGAACACCAGCGAGGTCCACTCCGTGTTGGCGAACCAGGAACGCCGATCGCTCGTTACCCGTCCGCGCTGGACCAACCGGGCGGCGCCCGGTATCACGCTATACCCCACCCGGCCGCGCGTAGCGTAGCGATCCGCCGAGAGCCCGGCCGTGAAGCGCAGCCCGGCAACGCGCTGGCTCGCGGCCAGCGTGGCGTTCAGGTCCGAGACCGCCCCTTCCGTGAAGCCGTGGATACCGCCCTCGGTCGCATCGCCATAGGAAACCGACGAGCTGCGCCCGTAGGAGGCGGTCAGGGACAGACCGGGCAGGGTGAAGGACTCGCGAAGCGCGCCGATCCGGGCTCCGGCGGCCCAGCCCACGGCCGCGCCGGAGTCGAACCCGGCTCCCGCGGGCAACGACGCCACCGACACGCGCCCGATGAGGTCCAGGGAAAGGACCCCCCCCACGGTCG
>CAYXJH010000377.1:0-3597 GCA_964465415.1 uncultured Gemmatimonadaceae bacterium | reverse complement strand
GTTCGACGGCTGGCAAAACGTCGCGCATCTGCCAGCGCGTCGCGTCGCTGGCAGATGCGACCGGGTCGACCAGGCTGAGCCGGTTGTGCGCGTCGCGCACCGCCCCCTGCTGGGTGACCGGGCCCATGCGCAAGACCGGCCGGTACGGGCGGTCGGCCGTGACGCGCGCCAGGCTCTCACCGGCGATGGTCCGACCGTGATCGAACGTGCCAACGGCCCTGGCCGGGCGGTGCAGGAGCCCGGTCGTGTCCGCAGGCGCCGACGTCAGCGAGAGCGGCTCGGTGGCCAGCCGTTCCGCGATCGCCTCATTCCGCTCCATGCGCTGCTCCCGGCGATCCAACTGCCACAGGCCCAACCGCACGCATACCACGACGACGACCAGCACCCCGATCGTCGCGAGCACTCCGGAGCGTGTCAGCTCCACGGTAAAACCCTTCCGCGTTTTCGGTACGTGAGAGAGGTGTCCGTGCGAACACGGGTCCATGGAAGCTATGCGGGGAGGCGCGGCGCCGCACCGGTCGGCACGGTACTTTCACGGCCAGCTCCGGCCCGATGCCGGTATGAATGGAGGAGACGAAGACATGAGCGAGTTTCAGACCGTGAACCCGGCGACCGGCGAGACGGTAGACACGTACCCGGCGCTGACGCAGGTCGGGGTGGACGCCGCGCTGGAGCGTGCGGCCGCCGCGTTCCGGCGCTATCGGCGCACACCGCTCGAGTCGCGATCCCGGTGGCTGGCGCGAGCCGGCGCCATCCTGGAAGACGAGAGCCGGGGCTGGGGCGAGTTGATGACCCGGGAGATGGGCAAGCCCATACGAGCGGCGATCGCCGAGGCGGAGAAGTGCGCCCGAGCGTGCCGATACTACGCGGAGCACGGGACCGACTTTCTGGCCGATGACCCGGCCGAAAGTGATGCGGCTCGGAGCTGGGTGGCCCACCAGCCGCTGGGCCCGGTCCTGGCCGTGATGCCCTGGAACTTCCCGTTCTGGCAGTTGTTCCGGTTCGCTGCGCCCGCCCTCATGGCGGGCAACGTCGTGCTGCTCAAGCACGCGTCCAACGTGCCGGGTTGCGCGCTCGCCATCGAGGCGATCATCCGCCGGGCCGGCTTCCCCGACGGCGCGTTCCAGACGCTGCTCGTAGGCTCGGCTGCGGTGGAAGGCGTCCTCTCCGACCCACGGGTTCGGGCCGCGACGCTGACAGGGAGCGAAGGCGCGGGCGCGGCGGTGGCCGCCACCGCGGGCCGGCTGATCAAGAAGACCGTGCTGGAGCTCGGCGGCAGCGATCCGTTCATCGTCATGCCGAGCGCGGACCTCGATCAGGCGGTGGCCACCGCCGTGGAGGCCCGCCACATCAACAACGGTCAGAGTTGCATCGCGGCCAAACGGTTCATCGTGCACCGGGACGTTGCCAGCGAGTTCACCGCCGGCTTCGTCGCCCGCACCGAGGCACTGGTAGTGGGCGATCCCATGGACGAGCGGACGGACGTGGGCCCGCTCGCCACGGAGCCCATCCGGGACGAGATCGCCGACCAGGTCGAGCGCAGCGTGGCCGGCGGCGCCCGACTCCTGACCGGCGGCTCCGCGCCGGATCGGCCGGGGTGGTTCTACACTCCCACGGTCCTGACGGACCTACCGCCGGCGTGTCCCGCGGCGAGCGAGGAGACGTTCGGGCCCGTCGCCGCGATCATGGCCGTCGGCAGCGTCGATGAGGCGATCGAGCTGGCGAACGCCACGGAGTTCGGCCTGGGCGCCAGCGCGTGGACCCGCGATCAGGCCGAGGCGAAGCGGTTCATCGACGACATCGAGGCCGGCTGCGTGTTCCTGAACCGCATGGTCGCCAGCGACCCGCGGCTCCCGTTCGGAGGCGTGAAGAAGAGCGGCTACGGCCGGGAGCTCGGCCGCCACGGGATGCTGGAGTTCGTCAACATCAAGACCGTGGCCGCCGACGCCCTCGAGTGACCCGGCAATGCGGGCGCACCACGCTCAGTGGAGGCTTGGCCGATGCTCCGCCGCGTCGCCCGGACCGACGACGTCCGGGAACGTCAGCGTGCCATCCTCCAGCTTCGCGCCCCGCAGCGCCCGCGCGAGCACCTCGCCGAGCTCGTCCGCGAAGTGGAACAGGATCTCGGCGCGGGCCTCCACCGGCAGGTCATCCAGGTCGGCCTCGTTCTGGCGCGGAAGGATCACCTCCCGGATGCCTGCCCGGAACGCGCCCAGCACCTTCTCCTTCACGCCGCCGATGGGCAGCACCCGGCCCGTGAGCGTGATCTCGCCGCTCATGGCGATGTCGCTTCGGACCACCCGGCCCGACAGCGCGGAGACCACGGAAACAGCCATGGCCACGCCGGCCGAGGGACCGTCCTTCGGCACCGCGCCGGCAGGCACGTGGATATGCAGCTCCAGATCCTTGAGGCGATCCTCTTCGACACCGAGGCGGTCGGCATGGGTCTTGGCGAAGGTGAGCGCGGCCCGGGCGGACTCCTTCATCACGTCCCCCAGCTGACCCGTCAGGATCAACGAGTCCTTTCCCTTCGACGCGCTGGTCTCGACGAACATGATGTCGCCGCCCATGGGCGTGTAGTACATGCCCGTCGCCACCCCCACGGTATCCGCCGGCGCGGCCTGCTCCGGGTGGACGCGCGGTCGGCCCAGCACGGGCTGCACGTCGTCCGCCGAGATCTCGACCCGGTCCACCTCCTCGCCACCGATCCGCCGGGCCGCCTTGCGGGCGAGCTTGCCCAGCTCACGCTCCAGCTGGCGGACCCCCGCTTCACGGGTATACTCGCTGATGACGCGACGGATCGCGTCGTCCGTGACCTCCAGGTCCTCTTCCGCCAACCCGCTCTCCTCGCGCTGGCGCGGCAGCAGGTAGCGGCGAGCGATTTCCAGCTTCTCGTGCTCCGTGTACCCACTGAAGTCGACGAGCTCCATCCGGTCCAGTAGCGGCGCCGGGATCCGGTCCTGGTAGTTGCCCGTGGCGATGAACAGCACCTCGGACAGGTCGAACGGCATGCCCAGATAGTGGTCGACGAACTGGTGGTTCTGCGCCGGGTCCAGCACCTCCAACAGCGCGGCCGACGGATCGCCCTGAAGCGATACGCCGAGCTTGTCCACCTCGTCGAGCAGGAAGACCGGGTTCTTGGTGCCCGCCTGCTTCAGCCCCTGGATGATCCGGCCGGGCATCGCACCCACGTAGGTGCGCCGGTGGCCGCGGATGTCGGCCTCGTCACGCGCCCCGCCCAGCGCGATGCGCACGTACTTCCGGTCCAGTGCCCGGGCGATCGACTTGGCGATGGACGTCTTGCCCACCCCGGGCGGGCCGACGAACAGCAGGATGGGACCCCGACCCACGGCGCGCGCCTTCGCCTTCTCCCGGTCGGTCGTTTCGGTCGGGACCTGCTCGTCCGTGACGGCGCCGGTCGTGCCCGCGCCCGAGCCCGGCTCCGCTTCCTCCTCGGCGTTCAGCTCCGTCCCCCCGTCCTGCGTGGACCCGGCCTCCGGCTCCTGCTCCAACGCTCGCGTCGTCATGGGGGCCCTGGGGCCGACTCCCATCGTCGCTGCCGCCGGGGAGCGGCTGCTGGGGGAGCGCCCCACTGAG
>CAYXJH010000376.1:0-3617 GCA_964465415.1 uncultured Gemmatimonadaceae bacterium | reverse complement strand
GATCAACCACATCTTCGCCTCCCTGACGGAACGCCTGCTGATTCCGCGGCTCAAGGGTGACCGCACCATCCTCACGGTCACCAAGGACTCACCGGCGCTGGGCGCCATTGAGCGCAACCTCGACCACCTCCGGGAGATCCGGTACGTGGTGGTCGAATCCGACTGGCACCGGGAGCTGCTGCGGCAGGGCGGCCTCGCGGAGGAATCGATCCGGCTCATCCGGCCCGGCGTGGAGGTTCGGCCGTACGTGCCCGCCAGGGACCCGTTCACCGTATTGTTCGCCACGAGCCCGCTGTCGGGCCGGGACCTGCTGTCCCGCGGGGTCCTGATGCTCGTGCAGGCGGCGAGAGCGCTGCCGGACGTCCGATTCCTGCTGGTCTGGCGCGACCACGGGCTGGGATATCTCCAGCAGGTGATCGCCCGGGAGAACGTCGGCAACGTGGTGGTACGCAACGGCCTCATCCCGGACATGGGGGCCATCTACGACGAGGTACACGCGACGGTCCTCCCGGGGCTGACGGCGGCCAGCCTGAAGCCCGCCCCGCACAGCGGACTGGAGTCCCTCGCCCACGGCAAGCCGCTGCTGGTGAGCCACCCCACGTCCATCGCGCCGCTCACCGCGGGAGCCGGCTGCGGTGTGGTGTTCGAGCCGACCGTCGACGCGTTCATCGAGGGGGTCCGGCAGCTTCGCGACGGGTACGCGGAGTATCAGGCCGGGTGCCAGGAAACCGCCCGGCGGTACTTCTCCAGGGCGGTGTTCCTGGAACGCTATCGCGAGCTGTACGCCTCGATGCCCTGACGGCCTGCCGACCTACGGCGGCGGGATCGCAGGGAGCCGAGAACCGCCAGGCCCAGGGCCACGATCACGGCAACGGCCAGGGCGAGCAAGGGAACAAGTGAAAGGCCCCACCATTCGCAAGCGCTGCCGGCCTCCTCGCATCCTGAGGCCGCCGCTCCGTCGGTCAGCCATCCGTCGATCCCCGCCACGAGGCGGTCGGCCGCCCCCGGGTCATAGGCCACAAGGGGGCCGACGTTGATCACGTTCATGTAATGGTCCGCGTCGGGTATGATCAGCAGGGTCGCCGGCCCGGCCATGGTGGCGTGGAGGCCACGCAGGAATTCCCGGTCGTCCCGGTCCTCGCGCTCGCCCTGTACCAGCAGCAGTGGTTTGTGGTCGCTCCGCGCGAAGTAGGTCATATGGAACTCCAGGGTCTGGCGCGCCGGGAACGCGTCAGACTCGGCGATTCTCGCCGGCTTGCCGTAGCGGAGCCGTCGCCGCTCGAAGTACGCGCCCTCGGTCTCCGCCCGTTCCTCGACCCGGACGCCCGGCCCTATCGCCACGATGCTGCTCACGTCGTGGTGGGAGAGTCCTGCGCTGAGCGCCATGGCTGCGCCACCGCTGTGGCCCATGATGGTGAGCCCGCCAGCCTGTACATCATCGAGCGAGCGGAGGAAATCCAGTCCTGCTCCGGCATCGCCGGTCGACCCGTGATCGATGCTCAGGACCACGTACCCCCGGTCGGCCAGCGCCCGGCCAAGCAGCCGATATAGCCCCATCCTCCACCCCTCCGGAGTCGACCCGTGGAGCAGGAGGATGCCGGGGTACGGCCCCGACCCCGCCGCCTCCGGCTGGTACAGCGTCCCGGGAACGGCCGAGCCCATACGCTCTGCATCCCGATCGCCAGGACGGCGGTCGAGGTAGACGCGAGTGTCGCCGAGGGGCATTCCCATGGCTGTGACGAGCTTCTTGGCGGGTGGGCCCACGGTCAGGCGCGCGTCGAAGGCGAGGTTCTGCACCGGCTCCGGGACCCACGGGGCGGGAGCCCGGCCCACGGCGGCCGCCAGCAGAACCACGAGCGCCAGGCACAGCACCAGGGCGATCGCCGTCGCCAGAAGGACGTCCTGCCACCGCGCCGCCCGTCGTTTCATCCCAGTTCCCCCAGGGCTATGTTGCCGAACCGTTGCCGGACCGGGACCATACGTTTTCCTGCCGGAGGCCATGCCGCACGAACCTGTGACAATCCTCGTAGACGGACACGTCCATGTACACTCCGCGTTCTCGTGGGACGGAGTCCTGGCGGCCGCGGCCAGCAATTTCGACAGAGCCCGGCGCCAGCTGGGCCTGACGGAGCCGCGGACGGGATGCCTGATGCTCACGGAGAGCGCCGGTGTTCACGCCTTCCGCTCTCTCCGCGATCGCCCGGCCGTCGTGGAATCGGCGGGCTGGCGCGCGACCCCCGCGGGGGGTGGTGGAGCCATCGCCTTGCGCAGGGCGGACGGCTGGACGATATGGGTCGTAGCGGGCCGGCAGATCGTCGCCGCCGAAGACCTCGAGGTGCTGGCGCTGGCCTGCGATCGCAAGTTTCCCGATGCCCGCCCGATCCGGGAGGTACTGCCGGAGGTTATCGACGCAGGCGGGGTCCCGGTCATACCGTGGGGGTTCGGGAAGTGGTGGTTCGGGCGCGGGCGGTTGCTCAGGAAGTTGATCGAGGAGACCGACCAACCGCGGTTCTTCCTCGGCGATAATGGGGGACGACCCCGACTGGGCGTTACGCCGCCCCTGTTCGCGGTGGCTCGCGAGCACGGGATCTTCGTGTTGCCCGGCAGCGATCCTCTGCCGTTCCCCGAGCAGGCCGCCCGCGTGGGAAGCTACGGGTTCACGATCGCGGGGCCGGATCCGGAGTCGGGCGGGTCGCCCGAGGCGTGGGTCCGCATAGCCCTGGCCGGGCTCGACCGTCAGCCGCCTGTGTTCGGCCGCAGGGAAGGCGTCCTGCGCTTCGTGCGCTCCCAGATCGGGATGCAGCTCGTTAAGCGCGGGCGCCGGCGCGGCGCGACGGATCACCGGTCGTGACCCATCATGCCGACCCGTGAGCCCGCCGGTCCCGGATCTGCCGGGCCGGCACGCCACCGATGATGCTGAACGGTTCGAACGGACCCGTGACGACGGCGCCGGCTGCGACCACCGAATCCCGTCCGACGGTGACGCCGTCCAGGATGGTGACGTGCGCCCCGATCCAGCAGTTGTCCTCGATGGCCACGCCGCCCTTGTGGAGCATCGGCTGGTCCAGGATCGGAATGTCGGTCCGGTCGATGCCGTGGTTCCCCCCGGCAATCGCGTAGACGTGGCCGGCGATCAGCACCCGGGCGCCCACGGTGAGCCGGGATTCGCTGATCAACGTGCAGTTCACGGAGATGTTCACCCGCTCCGCCAGCTCGATGGTCCCCGACGCATCGGTCATCTGTTTGCAGCTCAGGATCGTGTTGCGCCCGATGATGGAGTCGGAGCCGATCCGGATCGCCACGTCCTGGTTCCCCTTGCCGTCCAGGACCACCGCATCATCGATGATCACGTTGTCGCCGAGCACGATGCGGTGCGGGTGCCGGATCACGACGTTGCGTCCGATCACGACGTTCCGACCGCATCCGCCGAACATCCCGCGGTAGAGCTTTCGACGGAGTAGGATCCCGAGCGCACCCGGGATCCCGCTCAGGAGCAGGATACGAAGCTCGTACCAGAACAGGGCCCAGAGGCTATCGCGCCCGAGCACGAGCGCCATGTACCGGCGGAGCGCCGAGACGTTCGGATCCTTCATCAGCTGGCGCAGCTCCGAATCGGC
>CAYXJH010000375.1:0-3628 GCA_964465415.1 uncultured Gemmatimonadaceae bacterium | reverse complement strand
GCGCCCGTTCAGCCAGCTGCTGCGGGAGAGCGACCGGGATGGCCAGCTCCTGGTCCAGGAGCGTGACGTGGCCACGGTTCAGCGCTGGCTGGCGGACGAGCAGGTCCGCAGGGCGCTGCCGCGGGGCTCGACGCTCCGCTGGCACCACGAGCCGCAGGCGTTCGGCGCAGAGCTGTACCGTCCCCTGTGGGTACTCCAGGAACGGGCCTTCCTGCGGGGCGACGACCTCGAGAACGCCACGCCGGGACGGGATGCCCAGTTCGGTGAGACCATCGTATCGTTCGAGCTGACCCGCCGCGGCGGTCGCGTCTTCGAGCGGACCACGAGCGAGAACATCGGGGAGCTCATCGCCATCGTGCTGGACGAGTCCGTGGTCAGCGCGCCGGTCATCCGGAGCCGGATCGCGGCCAGCGGACAGATCCAGATGGGTCAGGCCCCTCTCGAAGAGGCCCGGGACCTGGCGCTGGTCCTCCGGGCCGGTGCGCTACCGGCGCCGCTCCGGATCATGGAGGAGCGCACGGTCGGGCCGTCGCTCGGCGCCGACTCGATCGCGAAGGGTCAGCTCGCGGGCATCATCGGACTGATCTTCGTCGTCTTCGCCATGATCGCGTACTACCGGACCGCCGGCGCGCTGGCGGTCGGCGCCCTGTCGGTCTACGTCGTCCTGGTCATGGGCGGGCTGGCGGCATTCAACGCCACGTTGACCCTGCCCGGTATCGCCGGTCTGATCCTGTCGATCGGGATGGCCGTGGACGCCAACGTGCTCATCTTCGAACGGATCCGCGAGGAGCTCACGGCCGGGCGAGTGCCACGCACCGCGGCCGATGAGGGGTTCAAGCACGCCATGTCGGCGATCGTTGACTCGAACCTGACCACGCTGCTGACGGCGCTGATCCTGTTCCAGTTCGGGACCGGACCCGTGCGTGGGTTCGCCGTGACGCTCTCCGTCGGGATCGTGGCCTCGTTCTTCTCGGCGGTCTACGTCACACGCACGTTCTTCCTGCTCTATCTCGCTCGGAAGAAGCCGACCGAGGCCATCAGCATTTGATCGAGGACTACGAGGCATAGATGCGGTTCTTCCAGGACGCGGACTACAAGTTCATCGAGCAGCGTCGCAAGGCCTACGTGGTCAGCGCGGCGGTGATCGGGGTGGGGATCCTGGCCATGATCCTCTTCGCCGCCACCGGCCGGGGCTGGATCAACTACGGCGTCGACTTCACCGGTGGCACCATGATCCAGGTGGAGTTCACGCAGCAAACCAACGTGGGCGAGCTGCGGTCGGCGCTCGCGGAGCTCCAGTCGCCGGAGATCACCCAGTTCGGCGCCGACAACGAGTTCCTCATCCGGGTCGCCGAGTTCACCGAGGAAGGCACCAACATCTCCGAGATCATCTCGACGGTGTTGACCGAGGCGTATGGCGAGGGTGCGTTCAACGTGGTGCGGACCGAGGCGGTGGGCCCCACGATCGGTGAGGAGCTTCAGCGACGGGCGCTCCTGGCCATCCTGATGTCGTTCGCCCTGACGCTGGTCTACCTGGCGTTCCGGTTCGAGTGGCGATTCGGCGTGGCCGCGGTCATCGCGACCCTCCATGACATCCTCATCACCCTCGGCTTCATCTCGCTGTTCCGGATCGAGGTCTCGTTGCCCACGGTCGCGGCGGTGCTCACCATCATCGGGTACTCGCTCAACGACACGATCGTGGTGTTCGACCGCATCCGGGAGAATCTGAAGAAGGGCGGCCGACGCGTGGAGTACATCGACGTCATCAACCGGTCCATCAACGAGGTCCTCCCCCGGACCGTCATGACGTCGGGAACCACGTTCGTCGTCCTGCTGTCGCTCTACATCCTCGGCGGCGCGATCATCAGGGACTTCGCCATGATCCTGATGCTCGGTGTGCTCATCGGCACCTACTCCTCCATCTTCGTGGCCTCGCCGGCTCTGCTCGAGATCGAGGAGCGCACGGGCGAGAAGCACATGTCGACGCCGAAGAAGCAGCGCGCGGCGGCGCGGGCGTAGGCGACGCGGCGGGAGTGCCGAGCACTGGGCCGGTGCCTCCCGGACTCTCGGCCATGTATTTCGATTCGCACTGTCACCTGACCGACGGACGTCTCATCGATGACGCCGCGGACGTGGTCCGTCGCGCACGCGCGGCGGGCGTCACGACCATGGTCACGATCGGCTCGGATGAGGAGGATTCGGCGCGGGCACTCGCCCTCGCCAACGAGCTGGACCTCTACTCCACGGCGGGTATCCACCCACACGCGGCGAGCCGTTCCCCGGAAGCGTTCGAGAGGGTGCGGGAGCTGGTCGCGGAAGAGCGCGTGGTCGCGGTGGGCGAGACCGGGCTGGACTATCACTACGACAACGCGCCCCGACCCGCCCAGCGCGAGATGTTCGCCCGCCACCTGGCGCTCGCCGCCGAGACGGGTCTGCCTGTGGTCGTGCACTCCCGGGATGCGGACCAGGACACCGCGGCCATGCTGGCCGAGGTGGAAGGGTCCGTCGTCGGGGTCCTCCACTGCTTCTCCGGCGGCCGCGGCCTGTTCGATGCCGGCCTCGGCGCGGGCTGGTACGTGTCCTTCTCCGGCATGGTGACCTTCCCGAGCTACGACCAGCAGGAGCTGGTGGCAGCCACGCCCGCCGATCGGCTGCTCATCGAGACCGACGCGCCGTACCTCGCTCCCGTCCCGCACCGGGGCCGACGCAACGAGCCGGCGTACGTCGTGGCGGTGGCCGCCGCCGTGGCAGTGCAACGTGGCGAGTCCGCCGACCGGATCGCCGGGCTGACATCCCGGAACGCCCGGTCTTTCTACCGGCTGGTCGAGCCCGATACCGGGCCGACGGCCGACCCGGGGGGACACTGATGCGTCGGATCCGGATCCTGCCGGATACCCTCGCCAATCAGATCGCGGCGGGCGAGGTGGTGGAGCGCCCTGCGTCGGTGGTGAAGGAGCTGGTGGAGAACGCGCTGGATGCGGCGGCCACCCGGATCGACGTGGTGATCCGGAACGGCGGCAAGACCGAGATCCGTGTTTCCGATGATGGCCACGGCATGGGCCGCGAGGACGCGTTGCTCGCTTTGGATCGCCACGCGACCAGCAAGATCGGAAGCGAGGAGGACCTGCGGTCGGTCCGCACTTTCGGGTTCCGGGGCGAGGCCCTGCCTTCCATCGCCTCGGTCTCGCGGCTCACGCTGGAGACAGCCGAGGCCGGAGGGGTCGGGACGCGCGTGCGCGTTTCCGGCGGCAGGATCATGGGGGCGGAGGATTGTGCGCGTCAGCCCGGGACGACCATTGCCGTGGCCAGCCTGTTCTTCAACGTGCCTGCCCGGGCCAAGTTCCTCAGGAGCGCCGCTGTGGAGACCCGTGCCATTGCGGAGGTCCTGATCGCCCTGGCGCTGGCCAACCTGTCGGCCGGGTTCACGCTGGAAAGCAACGGCCGGACCCTCCTGGAGCTGATGCCGGCTTCGGACCTCGCCAGTCGCGCCGCGGCGCTCTGGGGCGACGATTTCGCCGGCGCTCTTGTGCCCATCTCCCACGCGAACGGTGGGGTGGAGGTGGCCGGCCTCGTCGAGCGGCCGGATGCGGCGGTGACCGGGCCTCGCCGGGTCCACCTGTTCGTGGCT
>CAYXJH010000374.1:0-3644 GCA_964465415.1 uncultured Gemmatimonadaceae bacterium | reverse complement strand
GTCCACCCGTGGACGGCCTGGGTCGCCCGCGGCCGGCCGGTGCGCTGGACGACGCCGGCGGCCGTGGATTCGGTGGTGATCGAAGCGGTCCACGCGGCACGATGGCCGTTCCAGTGGGGCGCCGGACCGAACGAGTCCGGTGGCCAGACCCGCCAGCAGCCGCCGAGCCAGCGGCGTGGGGCACGGGGCGGTACGCCGATCCAGGCGGGCAATGTCCCACGCGACGCCCCTGTCGGGGAGACGTACTCGTACCGGATCCTCGTGTACTGTGACGGCCGGGTCCTCGACATCGACCCGGAGCTCATCATCCGTGACCGCATGGGTCCCTGACGCGAGCCCTCATCCACGGGCTCAGTTCGTGAAGGCCGAACCGATGGCCGCGGCCCGTGCCTCCATCGCCTCCGCCTCCTCGTTCCGATCCTGGAGGCGGAGGAGCCTGGCGTAGGCTTCGAGCGTCTCACGGACCGAAGCGTCCGGGCTTTGCAGGGCCTGGTCGTAGATCCTCAGCGCCCGCACGTACAGCGGGTCAGCTTCCTCGTATCGGCCCTGATCCCGGTACACGCTGCCGAGCGCCTTCAACGTGAACGCCACGGACGCGTGCTCGGGGCCCAGCACACGCTCCTTGATGTCCAGCGAGCGACGGAGCTTCTCTTCGGCGCCGAGATAATCGGTCTGCGCCCAGCGGATCTCGCCCAGGTTGTTGAGCACCCGGGCGACGTCGGGGTGATCGGGCCCCAGTGCCGCCTCCATGATCGGGTACGCCCTCTGGTAGGCCTGCTCGGCCTCTTCGTACCGGCCTTGCATGTAGAACGACGCGCCCAGGTTGACGAGCTCCTCGGCCACGTATGGGTGGTCGGCGCCGAACTGCCGCTCGGTGATGGCGATGGCGCGTCGGAGATAGGGCTCTGCCTCCGTGGACTTACGCTGCGACAGGTGCACCACCGCCAAGTTGCCGAGGGTCAGGCCCACATCCGGGTGGTCCGGGCCCAGCAGCCGCTCCTGGATGGAGAGTGCCTCGCGCAGGAGTGGCTCCGCGTCCCCGTAGCGCCCCAGGGTGCTGTACACGTTGGCCAGGCTGCGCGCCGTGTTGGCGAACTCGGCCGTCGGGGGCTCACCGTCTGCGCGCCGCGTCAGATCCAGGGCCCGCCGGAGGGCGTGCTCGGCGCTGTCCGAGCGTCCCTGCCGGCGGTAGGCGATGCCCAGAAGCTGGAGCGCGCTAGCCAGCTCCATGTCGTCGACGGTGTTCGTGGTCTCCGCGATGAGGACGGCCCTCTCCAGCAAGGGAGTCGCCGCGTCGTGGAGCCCGAGATTGGCGTAGACGTGGCCGATCGCGCGCATGAGGGTGGCCTGGACCGCCGGCTGGTCGACGAGCTCGGCCTGGATCCGATCGGCGCCGCGGTCGAGCACCTCCCGCGCCGTGATCGTATTGCCCCGCGCCTCGCCCGGGTCGCTCACCCGGAAGACGTCGATCAGGAAGTCGGTGGCCTGCTGCGCGGTGGTGGCGGACTGCTCCGCCCGCCGCTGCTCCTCCCGCGCGTGCAGGAACCCGAGCGTGGCGGCGGCCGCGCCGACCAGCAGCGCGATCATGGCGAAGGCGCCGGCCAGGACCCCGGTCCGATTGCGCCGCACGAACTTGCCGATCCGGTCTGTTGCGCTCGGCGGACGGGCGACGACGGGCTCGTGATTGAGGTGGCGCTGCACGTCCATCGCCAGCCCGTTGGCCGTGTCGTAGCGACGCGTCCGGTCCTTGTCCATGGCCTTGAGGACGATCCAGTCCAGGTCGCCGCGCAGCTCCTTGCGGAGCGACTCGGGCGTGGTGCGGCGGTGGCGGGCGACCGCGGGCAGGCTGCTACCCAGCTCGGTCAGCCGCGTGCTGGGTCGCGGTACCTCACGCTCGCGGATGGTGTGGGAGATGGCGTAGTCTGGCTTGCTGGCCAGGTCGAAGGGCCGAACGCCGGCGATCAGCTCGTAGAGCATGACGCCGAGGGAGTAGATATCGGTGCGGGTATCGACATCCAGGCCGGACATCTCGGCCTGCTCGGGGCTCATGTACTCCGGCGTGCCAAGGATCTGGCCGGCCCGGGTCACCAGGGTCTGATCGGTGAGCCCGATGCCCACCGCCTTGGCGATTCCGAAGTCGATCACCTTCACGGCCGGCCCCGCGTCGTGAACGGCGATCAGGACGTTGGACGGTTTCAGGTCCCGGTGGATGACTCCCTTATGGTGTGCGTGCTGAACGGCATGACACACGTCCACAAACAGGTGCAGCCGCTCGGACGTCGTCAGGCGGTGCGTGTCCGCGTAATCGGTGATGGGCGTGCCGTGGACCAGCTCCATGACGAAGAACGGCCGGCCGTCCCCGGTGACACCGCTGTCCAGGACCTTGGCGATGTTCGGGTGGTCCATGACAGCGAGTGCCTGGCGCTCGGAGTCGAACCGGGCCACCACCTGCTTCGTGTCCATCCCGAGCTTGAGCAGCTTGAGGGCGACGCGGCGCCGGACCGGCGAGGTCTGCTCCGCCAGGTACACCACGCCCATCCCGCCTTCGCCCAACACGCTGAGGATCTTGTACGGCCCGATGCTCTTCGGCTCGGTCGACGGAGTGTCGTGCTGCGTCATGGTCGTCCGTTCAGCGACGAGGGTGGGCCACGGGGGGTGGCTTCAGGACACCGGCCACCGGGGGGCGGACGCACGGTCAGGGTCCCGCGTCGGCGCTCCGTCGCCCCGACGCCTGCCCGGCCACGCGTGTCCGGTGCTGACTGAAGATTCCGGCCGGCGGCCGTAAAGTCAATGACGGAAACGTGGTAGCCCTCGTACGAGGGTCTTGAATCGGCGCGGCTCCGCGCGCACATTCGTACCGATCCGCTTCACAGCTCAGCCCCGAACCGTGAGGTCGCGATGGTGCCCATCCTCTCCCTGTGGCTGCCGATCCTGGTGGCCGCTGTGCTCGTCTTCATCGCCAGCTCCCTGATCCACATGGTCCTCAAGTACCATGCGAACGACTACGCCCCTATCCCGGCTGGCGAGGCCGCGGCGGCCGACGCACTGCGGCCGCTGGACCGGGGGCAGTACGTGATCCCCTACGCCTCGAGCATGAAGGAGATGGGTGAGCCGGAGTACGTGGAGCGCATGAAGCGAGGGCCGGTCGCCCTCATCACGATCCGGCGGCCGGGTCCGCCGGACATGGGCCGGAGCCTCCTGTCCTGGTTCCTCTTCACCGTGGCGGTCAGCATCTTCGCCGCGTACGTGGCCGGCCGCGCGTTGGGCCCGGGAGCCGACTATCTGGCCGTCTTCCGATTCTCTGGCGTTGCGGCATTCCTGGCGTATGGCGTCGGAGGCTGGCCCGAGTCGATCTGGTTCGGGCGGCCCTGGAGCACCACGCTGAAGTCGACGTTGGACGGAGCGATCTTCGCCGTGTTGACGGCGGGCACGTTCGGGTGGCTGTGGCCGGGTAGCTGAGTCCAACAGCGGGTGGTGGGCGGGCGTCTTGGAGGTGGGATCCTTGCATGGCATTGGGCGGTGACCGCTGGGAGCCGCACGTTCGCATGGAAACGGATGATACGAAGGACAGGGGCGGTGGTGGTGGCGGCGGTCGCTGCGGTGCTCGCCGCGGCCGTCCCGGCCGTGGCACCACTCGCTGGCCA
>CAYXJH010000373.1:0-3658 GCA_964465415.1 uncultured Gemmatimonadaceae bacterium | reverse complement strand
TGGTGCGAGAGGTGCAGCGACTTGTGATGACGACGCGACGCTTGGCCGCGGGCGGCTTCGGGCTCCTCTTCCCCGGGCCGGGGGGCGTGGAGGTGGCCGCGGCGCCCGTGGCGCGCGTGCTATCCGACGCGCGGCCGCTCACCTGGCTGAACGAGACCACCCTGCTGGTGGGGCACGAGGGGCGGATCATCCGCTACGACGTGGCGCAGCGCCGCGAGGCTGGGGTGGTGGCGCCGGCGTACGCGCCCACCGACCGTGAGGTGATCACTCCGGCGGGCGGGGTTTTCGCCACGAACGAGCCGTGGCTGGGGCGGGACGGCCGGCTACGGCACGACGGCGTCGTCTACCATCGGGTCGGGGATTGGGATAGGCCCGACGTGGTCACGGCGCTGCCCCCGGGAGAGACGCCGCGATCGAACCGTCACGACGGGACCGCGCTCGAGTCCCGGGACGGTCCGGACCTCCTCTCGCCGTCGGGCCGTCCGCTCCGGCGCTCGCTGGGGACGGGCCAGCTGGTCCGCACCGAGGACGGGCGGACCCTGGCGTACGAGCGGGCCGACGAGACGCTGGTCGTGTGGGAGCGGGCGGGCGGGGCCGACCGGGAGGTCCGGCTCATCTTTCCCGACCCCCGGAACGCCAGCCATGATGGGCTCGCGTCGTCGTTGGATTGGGGCGAGGACCGGTACCTGTGGTACGAGCGGGCCCGGAACTTCGACGCGGACCGGGACGCGTGGCCGGTCCGGGCGTGGTGGCTGTCGCGCGACGGGGAGATCGAGGGTGAGCTCTCGCTCCCGCACGGGCCCTGGGTCCGGCGCTACACGTTCTGGTACCAACTGAAGCACTTCTCCGCCGGGCCCGCCACCTACTCGCACATGGAGGTCATCGCCGCGGGCGGGCGCGTGTTCATCCACGTCTGGGGCCGGGCCGTGGACGACCGGGTGGCCGGGCTCTACGAGCTGGACACCGACGCCGGCGCGTGGCGCAAGCGCGTCGATGGCGACCTGGACAACGACGTCGTAGTCTCCACCGACGGCTGCCGGCTGGCCTACGCTCGGGCGGGCGAGCTGTACGTCATGGAGGTGTGCGGGGTGTAGCCGGAGCCATGGGCAATCCGGCCGCGCTCGTCCCGCCCCCGCCTTAGACCGTCGCCGCCGCCAGCACCTCGCGCTCGAGCCGCTGGTAGCTCTGCTCCATGCCGTCGGTCATACCGGTGCCGAGCACCGTGTCCCGCACGTCGGCGTTCGGGTACGTGATGACCACCGTCATGAGCGTGCCTGCCGGGAGCGGCGTGAGCGTCAGCTCGTTGGTGGCCCCGGGGCCTTCCATGCCGATCATCCGCTCGGTGGTCACGGCGCGGTGCGGCGGGTCGGACTCGAGGAGCTCGCCCTCGAAGCCGAAGCGGCCGGAGCCGTCCTCCGCCTCCCACTCGTACCGGTAGGCGTCGCCGATCTCGCTGGCAACCTCGCAAACGGGCAGGGTCCAGCCGTCGGGGCCGAGCAGCCACCGCTTCAGCAGCTCGGGCTCGTGGTGGGCGCGCCAGACCTGCTCCACGGTGCCGCGGATCACGCGGGCGATGCGGACCGTGGTGTCGTCCAGGATCTGCGCTTCGGTGGCGCGGCCGGCGGCGAACGAGGCGAGGTCGGCCAGGACGTGGTCGAGCTGGCCGAGCGCCGACCGGAGACCCTCCTCCATCCCCATCTCCGCCAGCCGCTCCATGGCCTCCAGGCTCGGGAATGTGGTCACGCTGGTGAACCGCGAGCCGCTGGCGGTGGGCTCGAACGTGAAGATCATGCGCATGGTCGGCAGGGCGTCGTTCGGCGTGCCGTCGTCATGGGCGAAGCCGTCCTCAACCTCGAACCGGCGACCCGGCTCCACGTCCAGGAACCGCCACCAGCCGTGCGACGCGCCGCCGTCCGGCCCCGTCATGTAGTACCGGGACCGGCCGCCCGTCGCCATGTCGTGGCGAGTGAACGTGGCAGGCCAGGTCTCGGGCCCCCAGAACTTCTCCAGCTGGCGCGGGTCCGCGTACGCCTCCCACAGTCGCTCGACGGGGACGGGGTAGTCGCCGACGACGGTCAGGGTCAGGGCCTCGGCGTCCGACGTGACGGTGGTAATGGGCATCGTCTACTCCGTGGTAGGGGTGTCGTCTTCGTTGTCGTCTTCGAACAGCGCGTCGATCTGGCTGAAGCGGGCCCGCCACAGGCCCTCGAGCCGGGCCAATAGCTCCCGCGCCCGCGCGATCCGCTCCGGGTTGCCCCGGACCAGGCGCTCCCGGCCCTTCGCATCCTTGGTCACCAACCCCGCACCTTCCAGCACAGTCACGTGCTTCTGGACCGCCGCGAACGACATGTCGTAGCGCGCCGCCAGCTCCGAGATGGACGCCGGCCGCCCGGCCAGCACCCGGGCGACGATGTCGCGCCGGGTCGCGTCGGCCAGCGCGCGGAAGAGTCGGTTGATCTCGGTGTCGGAGAGCGGGCTATGTGCAACCATATGGTTGTATGATGTGGAAGGGACGCGCCGGGCGCAAGGGGGGGCTGACCCGTGCGTCAAGGCGAGGTGCAAGAGCGCACATGCGCCGCGCTCCGCGGAGGCGGTCGTGCGACTCCTCACCGTGCGGGTGGCGATCCGCACGCTCGCCAGTCGGGCGCGCGGCCCGATTGTGCGTTCTGCCAGGGCCAGCGTGGCTTATCGCCCTTGGCGGACCGCCCTGAGCGAGGGGGCGGCGCTTCCCGAGCAGCGGCTCACAGGCTGCGGCACTGATCCTCCTTGTCGCCGTCGACAGTGTTCCCGCCGCCCGTGGGTGCCGGCTGGTTGTCCTTGCACTGGAGGTCCCCGTCGATCCCGTTGTCCGAGATGGTGAACGGGCCGCCGCGGTTCTTGAAGACCTGCACGTTCCCCTCGACGGTGTTCCCCTCCACGACGAGGCTGCCGTCATTGGATTCGAGCTGGATGTTCCCGTCGATATCGGATTGCCGAATCTGAACGTTGCCTCCCTTCTCGAACTGGATGTCGCCATCGACCCGGGATGAGGCCAGCGTCAGGCCGCTGGCGGACTTCCCTTCGATGTTCCCGTCGACCCTCAGGTCCACGGCGATGACGGTGGAGTTCGAGCGGAGCTCGAGGTCACCCCGGATCCGGACGTCGGTGAAGGTGCAACGCACGCCCGCGGCGATCACCACGTCGCCAGGGAAGGTCCGGTTGCGGTACTCGCACGGGCCCGGGCCGGGCTCGTCGATGTCGGCCAGGACGGTGACGGTTGCCGTGCCCGCGATCCCCTCCACCGTGGCGTGGATCCGGGTGGTCCCCGGTGTGCGAGCCTCCACGAGGCCGTCCGACGTGACGGTGGCGATGCCGGGATCCTCCGCCAACCAAGCCACCAGCCGGCCCGACACCTCGCGGCCCCCGCGCTCCTTCGCGACCACCGAGACCGCGGTGGTCTCGCCTTCCAAGAGGGTGATCTCGGCCGGCAGGACCTCCACGGTCACCACCCTCGCGGGCGTGACCACCTGCTCCTCGCATGCGACCAGCAGGGCGGCCGCGACCAGCAGTGCCGTGCCCGGCCCGCCGGGGCCGAGCCGGGGAATCCGCCACGGCCCGTGTCCGGGCCGCGTACGCGTGGGCTCGCGTGAGCTGCTAAAGCTCGATCTGGTCGAGGCAC
>CAYXJH010000372.1:0-3661 GCA_964465415.1 uncultured Gemmatimonadaceae bacterium | reverse complement strand
TTCGTCCCCGGCTACGACCCCGCCGCCCGCCCCGAGACCGCCGCCAGCGCCCTGGCAGCCTCGCCGCTCGCCGACCTCAGCCGCTGGGTGGCCCCCGTCCTCCTGGTCCATGGCGACGACGACCGCAACGTCCCGTTCTACGAGTCCGTCGCCCTGGCCGAAGAGCTGCGCCTCCGTGGCGTGCGCGTCGAGCAGCTCGTGCTCCCCGACGAGGTCCACGGCTTCCTCCGCCACGAGAGCTGGGTCCGGGTGTTCGAGCGGGCGGCGGAGTTCCTGGAGCGGGAGGTGCGCTGACCCTTGACTGTCGATCGGCGCGGCTCCTATCGTCGACGAGAACGGCCCCGACGTCGCACCGATCGAGCGGCCGTGGGACGGCCCCCCAAAGCAACCCAGCCTACAGGAGCACCTCATGCCCAACACCGGGGCGGAGCCGCCGCTCGATCCCGGAGTGAACCGGGTCGATGGCCTCGTCGTCCTTATGCCGCCGGAGCCCGGCAGCACGGAGGATGTCACGGCGGCGCTCACCTTCCGGGTCGGCGTCGTCGACGAGACGATCAGGACACGGGGCATCACCCACATGGTCGAACACCTGGCGGTAAGTCGGTTCCACGCCGAAACGCTGTCCTGGAACGGGTCCGTGGACCTGACGCGTACGCGTTTCACGGCGCGGGGGCCGGCGGGCGAGGTTACGCGGTTCCTGAACGAGGTGATGGTTGCGTTGTCCGCGCTCCCGGCGGACCGGCTGGACCACGAACGGCGGGTGCTCCAGATCGAGGCCCGCTCGTCGGCGCAGGGGATCGCGTCCTCGCTTCTCACGGTCCGTTTCGGCCTGCAGGGGCCCGGGCTGGCGCCGTACCCCGAGTGGGGAGTGGAATGGCTGGGCAGGGATGAGCTGCAAGCCTGGTCCGACGAATGGTTCACCGCCTCCAACGCGGTGTTGTGGGCGACGGCCCCGCTGCCGGATCTGGTGGTGGCCCTGCGCGCAGGTCGGCCGCGACCGCCTCGACTCACCATCCCCCACCGACCTTTCCCCGCCGCCGAGGTCAGAGACGGTCATGTCCTGGCCCTGAGCACGCTCGTCCCGCGGACCACGACCCACCTGGTCGCCGCCATGGAGCTGGAGCGATCCCTCCGGACCCTCCGTACCGAGGCGGCGCTGAGCTATCAGACCGCCGTTTCCCACTACCCGCTTTCGGCCGATCACATGCTCGTGACCGCCACAGCGGACGTGCACCCGGAAGCGGTCGTCGAGGCGACCGACGCTTTCCAGGCCGTGCTCCGGGACCTAGCTGAGAACGGGCCCCGAGCCGATCACCTGGAAGCTCACCGCAGGAACCTTGTGGCCGCCTTCGCAGGCGAGGACGCGGCCGTGGGGCGACTGGACCCGATCGCCATGGCCATGCTGTTCGGCGTCCCCGATCCGCTGACGAACCACATCCCCCGGGACCTGGCGGCCATCACCGAGGACCATGTCCGCGGGGCCGCGCAGGGTTTCCTCGACCACGCGCTACTGGCCGTGCCGCCCGCCGGCGCGGACGCGGTCCTTCCGCCGTTCGAAATGTACGCGCCGGAGCCCGTGCCGCCCGTCGAGGGTCGGACCATGCGGAGCAGCGACCCGGCTGTGGATCATGAGGTCCGGCTGGTCTACGGCGCGGCTGGCATCACGCACTGGGACGAGTACGGCGAGGCCCTCACCGTCCGGTTCGACGCCTGCGTCGGCGTGGTCGCCTGGCCCGACGGCAGCCGTCTGATCTACCGCACCGATGGCCATGGGCTTTTCCTGGACCCACGACAGTGGCTCCAGTTCAGCCGGATCCGTGACTGTGTGGATGGCCACGCCGCGGCCCGGCTCGTCCACCTCCCGGTGGCCCCCGACCGACCCGCGGCGCCCAAACGGGGGCCCGTCCTGAGGTGGATCCAGCGCACCGTCGACCGCCTGCCGTGGGGAGTGGTGGCCGTCATCATTGGCGTGTCCCTCGGCGTTCTCGTGGGAGCGCTCGGCGCCGGGCTCAGTTGGATTGTCGGCGAGCTGGCCTGGCTCGGCGAGCACCGGGACAGGGTGCTCGCCATCGCAGCCATGTTCTCCCTCATCGCGGCGGCCTCATGGTGGGAGCACCGCCGTAAGGCCCGGGCCAGGAAGGCGCGTGCGTCAGGAAAAGGCCTGGGCCGCTCCGCTCAGCGCGCGCCCTCCTGATCAACACGAAGTCCCCACCGCCCGCCCGAGTTTTCCACAGCGGCCGTGCACAACGGCGGCGGTGCCCGAGGAAAACCCGTGGAAAACAACCAGAACAGCGTGAATTGAAGCTGTTACAAACCAGCAACTGACGGCGCCCCAACCACTTCGGCCGAGGCCCAATCAAGAGGCATTGGCAACTTCGCCTGGAAACAGCCTAAAGTATTGCATTCCAACGGGTTGAGGAGCCAGCCAAAAACCTTGACCCGACCTCCCGGGGAGGGTATCATTCTATCCAGGCGGCGCTGGTCTGGCGACCTCTGGACCAAACGTCGTCGCCTCCGAAGAGGACGCTCAGCGGAGGCAGCTTGCGGAGATTTCGGTCGAAGCAAGCCGGCTACGAGGTTACTGGCCGCAGCCGAAGCCCCTGGGCCAGGGGCACCCGGAACCGCGGGTCGCGCGGGGAAGGGGACAAGGGAGATGAGACAGGGCAGGACCTGACGGTCTCGCCACCGAAACTGAGACCTCACTCCCGCCAGTTACTTGAATCCCCGGGACCGGTTCGACCGGCCCGGGGATTCTCGCATGTGTGTGCGCCGCGCTACCTCGTCGCTTGTCCGACGCGACCATTCCCCGAACCGCTGCCCACGATGTATTATCAAACCCTCTTGCCGCAGGTCGGGCCGGTTCCCGGAGGACCCCGCGATGCACTGCGCTCAGTGTCAGGCGGACAACCCGGATACGTCGCGGTACTGTAGCCGCTGCTCGGCGCCGCTCGGGGGTCGCGTCCTGGCCGGGAAGTACGAGGTGGCGGAGGAGATCGGGCGGGGCGGGATGGGGGTGGTGTACCGGGCCCGTGACCTCCGGCTGAAGCGCTGGGTCGCCCTCAAGTTCCTCCCCCCGCACCTGGCCGACTCGGACGAGCCCCGCGAGCGGTTCCTGATCGAGGCCCAGGCCGCCGCCGCCCTGTCCCACCCCAACATCTGCGTGATCCACGAGGTGGCGGAGACGGACGGGCGTCCGTTCATCGCCATGGAGTACGTTGAGGGGGAGACGCTCCGGCGCAGGATCGCGAGGGGCCGCATGGGGGTCGACGAGGCCCTGTCCATCATCACGCAAGTCCTGGCGGGGCTCGACGCGGCCCACCGCAAGGGGATCATCCACCGGGACATCAAGAGCGGCAACATCATGGTCACGGAGGCGGGCCATGCCCGGATCATGGATTTCGGGCTGGCGCGGCTCCAGGGCTCGCCGTCGCTGACGAAGACCGGGACGACGCTGGGCACGGTGGACTACATGTCTCCGGAGCAGGCTCGCGGTGAGGAGGTGGACCAGCGGACGGACGTGTGGTCGGCGGGCGTCGTGCTGTACGAGATGCTCACTGGGGAGCTGCCTTTCCGCGGCGGTCATGAGGCCGTGGTCGCCCATGCCGTCCTCCATGACGACCCGCGGCCCATGGCGCCGCGCACGCCGCACATCCCGGCGGAG
>CAYXJH010000371.1:0-3665 GCA_964465415.1 uncultured Gemmatimonadaceae bacterium | reverse complement strand
AACCACCACTGGAGGATCCAAAGTCCTCCGTCCTGCCATTAGACGACCGGGGATCAGCGGCGCAAAGGTAATACCAGCGCGTGCGTGCGATCAACGCGAGCGGGTCCGGGTGAGGACGGCGTCGACATCGGACCCGGCCAGGTCGCGCATGACGGCGCTGGCAACCTCGTCGTCATGGAATACCCCGAAGAGGCTGGATCCGCTCCCCGCCAGGAGGGCCGGGCTCGCGCCCTCCCGGAGCAGCGTATCCCGCAGCGCCTGGAGGCGGGGGTGGCGACGGAAGACGGTCGCCTCGAAGTCGTTGTTGGCCAGTTCCTGGACACCGGCCCAGTCGGCCGAATGGGAGGGCGACGGGCGGTCCGACGGGCGCGGGACCCGTCCAGCGGCCCGGTCCTCGTCGAGCCAGCGATAGGCATCCGCGGTCGGAACGGCCAGCGATGGGAACACGACGACGACCGGCCGGGACGGTAACGCGGGGGCGAGGTCCAGGTCGGTGCCACGGCCGCGACCGAGGGCGGTCGGCCTTCCGGACAGGAAGAAGGGCACGTCGCTGCCGAGGCGTGCCGCAATTCGCCGCAGCTCCTCCCCGGGGACCGCGCCGGGGTAGACCTGGTCCAGTGCCCGGAGCACGGCGGCGGCGTCGCTGGAGCCACCGCCGAGTCCACCGCCGGGGGGGATCCGCTTGGTCAGGAAAATTTCGACATCCAGCTCGATGCCGGCGCTCTCTGCGAACCCAGCCGCCGCGCGTACCGCCAGGTTCCGGTCGGCGGGGCCCAGGTTGGGGAGCGCGGTCAGGGGGGGCTCGAAATCTATACGGAGGCGCACGCCGGATCCGCGCGGCGCGTCGCCGCGCAGGGTGACCGTATCCTCCAGGTCCAGGGCACAAAACAGCGTGTCCAGGTCGTGGAAACCGGAAGGCTGCAAGGCGCCGACCCGGAGCCATAGGTTGATCTTGGCGGGCGCGCCCACCGACACGTTCATCCTTCTTCGACCGCCGTTTCGACGACTTCCTCGCTCCGCTCCACGTCGCGCCACGAGAAGTCGAGGCGCCAGAGGTAGTAGAGCCCGATGAACGTGACCGGGAAGTACCCGGCCAGGTGGAACCCGACGGCGAACGCCATGGCAGGAGTCGATGCGACGCCCCACACGTCGACCAGCCCGATCCTGGCCGCGGCCTGGAACACGCCGAAGAACCCGGGCGCGGAGGGCAGCGACACGGCCAGCGCGATGATGGACTGGATGAATACGGCCGCGATGAAGGGCGCGTCGATGCTGAATGCCCGGAACGCGATCCAGGTGGCGAGGCCGGCAGTCAACCATACGGCCACGGACCAGGCCAGCGCCGGTAGGACCAGGCGCCAGTCCCGGATCGCGGCGGCGCCGTCCAGGAAGGCGCGGATCACGTCGATGACCCTGCGTCGCACCCGCTCGGGCAGGATCCGGTTGGCCAGCGCTTCGATCAACCGTGTCGCGGTCGCGGGGCGGGTCACGAGGAACAGGAGCAGGGCGAAGCCGGCCAGGAGCACGATGCCGAGCCCCATGGCCGTGCGGCCGAACTGGCGACCTCCAACGTCCGGGAATCCGGGCCAGGAAAGCGCAACGATCAGTAGCCCGATGACCATGACCGCGTCGAACATCCGCTCCAGGACGAGTGAGCCGAACGAGCCGGACAAGCGGATCGGCTCCAGGCGGGTCAGTGCGTACGCCCGCGCGAACTCCCCCACCCGGGCCGGGAGCAGGTTGTTGGCCATGAACCCGATGCAGGTGCACGCGAATCGGGGGCGGAACCGGGTCGCGGGGTACAGCGGCCGGACGAGAAATCCCCACCGCACGGCGCGGAAGGCGAATGGAACGGTGATGACGAATGCGGAGAGTCCGAGCAGGACGAGGTCGGCGTGACGGAGCTCGGTGAAGACCGCCCGGATGTCCACGCCGCGGAACGCGTACCACAGGAGCGCGATGCTGAGGACGACGCCCAGCACCCCCTTCCAACCTGCGAACGGGTTGCGGCGCCGACGATCCTCACTCGCGATCACTCATCCCCAGGCGGATCAGGTCGAAGAGCTCGTCCAGGATCGGGCCGACCGGGTCCGCCCCCACGATAGCATCCTCCAACGTGGCCCGGAGGTCCATGGCCCGGTGGAGGGCAGCGGAGCCCCGATACTCCAGGTCCTCGATCGGCACCTCGTCCGCGGTCGCATCTTCGTTCGGTTCCACCGTGTCCTCCAGTCTCTCGTCGTGTCGTATGCGACCCGCTTCCACGGCGTGGACGACCGCCTCGACCGCCGCCAGCTCCTGTGCGACTGCAGCCTTCACGGCCTCCGTCCAGCGGGCCTGTCCGTCCAGCACTCGCTTGAGGCGACGCTCCAGGCGGCCGGCGGCGGCCGCCACCGGACCGTATCGTGCTACCTGCGCAGTGCCCCGAAGCTTCCGGGCAGCGCCGTGGAACCGGCCGAGGTCGGCATCGGCCACACGCAGCGCCGCCCTCAGGTCGGCCAGGCATTCCGCTGCCTCCTCGAGGAAGAAGGCGCGGACTCGAGTCATCCCACGGCGTCGGTCCGGGCGAGCCGCATGGCGGCCTTCATATCCTGGACCGCCCGCTCCATCCCGACGAGCAGAGCGCGGCTTACGATGCTGTGGCCGATGTTCAGCTCCTCGATCTCGGCCAGGGCCGCAACCGCCGCAACATTCTCGTAGGTAAGGCCGTGGCCCGCGTGGATGTCCAGGCCGATGGAGCGGCCGAGGGCCGCGGCGCGCCGGAGCCTGTCCACCTGTAGCGGCGCGCCCTGTCCCGGACGCCAGTGATTGGCGTACTCACCGGTGTGAAGCTCCACGGCATCGGCGCCGAGCTGGGCGGCGGCGCGGATCGTATCCGGGTCCGGATCCAGGAACAGCGACGTGCGGATGCCCGCGTCGCGCAGACTGCCGATCACCCGGCCGATGTGCGGGTCCGCGTCCCCGAGGGCCAAGCCGCCCTCCGTGGTGATCTCATCGCGACGCTCCGGCACCAGGGTAACGGTCATGGGCTTCGCCTGGACCGCCAGCTCCAGCATGGCGTCCGTGGCGGCCATCTCCAGGTTGATCCCGGTCCGAGCCGTCGCCATGAGGAGACGGACGTCCCGATCCTGGATATGCCGCCGGTCCTCGCGCAGGTGGACCGTGATGCCGTCGGCCCCGCCGAGCTCGGCCAGGACCGCTGCGCGGACCGGGTCGGGCTCGTCCGTCTTCCGGGCCTGCCGGACCGTGGCCACGTGATCGATGTTGACGTGGAGTCGCATCAATCGGACAACAGCCTTTCGAGGGCGCCGGCCCGATCGGGATCCAGGCCGGCGGAACGGGCGAGACGCACCGTCTCCAGCCCGAGGGCGCAATATAGGCGACGCTCGCGCTCCGACAACCGGGAAAGGTGGAGCCGGACGGTGTCCACATCGCCGCGCGCAACGGGTCCGGTCAAAGCCGAGCCGAGGCCGAGCTGCTCCAGGTTGTCCATCGTGCCTCGCATGAGCGGCAGCGCGGCGGCCAGCGCGTCGTCCTCCGCGATCCCGGTCTCCGCGAGGGTCCGGGCGACGACCGCCGCGGCGGCGATCACGTAGTTCGAAGCGAAAACCGCGGCCGCGTGGTAGAGAGGGCGCAGGGTGGGCGGAATCACCAGCGGCTGCCCGCCC
>CAYXJH010000370.1:0-3670 GCA_964465415.1 uncultured Gemmatimonadaceae bacterium | reverse complement strand
GACCCGGCGCGCGGCCAGCAGCGCGGCGGGCTCGCCGGCCAGCGCGTAGGCGCAGCCGTACAGTCGGTCCGCTCCGGACCAGGGGTCCGCCACGGTCTGGAGCGGGTGCAGCGACCCGATCGCGAAGCCGGCGCCGTGGAGTGGTGCCAGGATGTCGGTGGACAAGGCTCCCGACAGGTGAAGCGCTACGCACCCGCGCGGCGCCCGGCCCGTTCTGGCTACTTCGTTGGCGACTTCGTGCAGCGCGGAGTCCGGCACGGCCAGGATGAGAACGCTCAGCTCGTCGGGCATGGGCCCGTAACCGGTTCGGTAGCTCACGTTGTTTCTACTGTCGAACAGCGGATGCGGTGGTGGCTCCGGCGACCGACCGAAAAAGAGGAGTGCCTCCGCAGCGTCGGCCTGGCTCAGCGCGCTCCCCAGCGCAAGACCCATCCGGCCCGGCCCCACGAACCCGATGTAGTCGCTCATGGCGCCCCGTTGATCTCGACGCCGGCCCGCTGACGGAGGCGACCGAGGGTCGGGGCCGGCAGCCGGGCGGTCAGGCCGATCGTCGTGCCGTGGTCTTCGCGATGAATGACTTCACCCTCCCGGTAGATGGTCGCCAGCCCCTCCCCGTCGGCTGCCGGAATCCGGACCTCGACCTCAGGACGCTGACGGCGAACGAGGCCTTCGAGCAGCTCGACCAGCTCGGAGGTGCCGTCGGTCTCGACCGTCGATGTGAACGCGGCCGGCTCCGAGAACAGGGTGCCGACACGTTGCCGAAGCGCGTCTTCCTCATCGTGGGTCAGCCGGTCGGTCTTGTTGAACACGAGCGCGACGGGGACGTTTTCGAGGTCCAGCTGACCGAGCACGTCCTCGACCACCACCTTCTGCTCCTCCCAGCGGGCGTGGGACGCGTCCACTACATGCAACAGGACGTCCGCCTCGGATGCCTCCTCGAGGGTGGCACGGAACGAAGCCACCAGGTGATGCGGCAGCTTGCGGATGAAGCCGACCGTGTCTGTGACGAGCACCTTCGCACCCATCGGCAGATCCACCTGCCGGGTGGCCGGGTCGAGCGTCGCGAACAGGCGGTCTTCCACGAACAGGTCGGCGCCGGACAGGGTCCGCAACAGGCTCGACTTCCCCGCGTTCGTGTAGCCGACCAGACCTGCCTGGAACTCGCCAGACCGGCCCTTCCGCTGGGTGGCGCGACGCCGGGCCACGACCTCCAGCTTGTGGCGGAGGTCGGCGATGCGCCGACTGATCATGCGCCGGTCCGTCTCGAGCTGCGTCTCACCGGGCCCGCGCAGACCGATGCCGCCCCGGATCCGGGACAGGTGGGTCCACATCCGCTTGAGGCGGGGCAGCAGGTACTCGAGCTGCGCCAGCTCGACCTGGAGCTGAGCCTCGTTGGTGCGGGCGCGGATCGCGAAGATGTCCAGGATCAGCTCGGCTCGATCGACCACGCGGACACCCAGGAGGTCCTCCAGGTTCTTGCCCTGCGCCGGGGTCAGCTCGTCGTCGAAGATCACGACCGTCGCGCTGCGCCCCGCCACCAACTCCCTGAGCTGCTGGGCCTTGCCTTCCCCGATGAAGTAGCGTGGGTGGGGCGCGTCGAGTCGCTGGATCAGGATGGCGACGACCGAAGCGCCCGCCGTGTCGGTCAGCCGCCCGAGCTCTTCCAGATGCTCGTCGGCATCCTCGGGCGACACGTCCGGCGTCGGCGCGCCGACCAGGATCGCCCGCTCCTGGAGTGCCTCCAGCGATATGGTCCCCCGAATGCCCGGCCTCCGTCCTCGATCAGGTTCCGCCGCCGGGCGAATAACGCCCTGCGTGCTGGTATCGGATGTCGCGGCGGACAGGGCCCTGCAGCTCCACGACGCCGCTGATCCGGTAGTCGAATGCGCCGCGATCGATCAGGCTGCGCATGGCCTCGCCGAGACCCCGGTAGGTGAACTCGACCGGGACCGACACCTCACGCGTGGCCCTGCTGGCGACCCGAAGGTCTCCATCCAGCCGACCTTCGGTGAAGGCGACCCAGTCCTCCCGGTCCGGGTCGCGAAGCTGGAGGTCGTAGGTGAGGCCCCGGGCGTCCACCGCGAAGCGGTTCGGATTGTGGATGCTCAGGCGCACATCGACGACGCCGCCGCGCAGCCCCAGCGACGACAGCCGGACGCTCTCCAGCACGATTTCCGGCTGCTGAACGCGCGGCATGCACGCCGATAGCGTGACGGCCGCCGCAAGCAACCCCAACCCGGCCATTCGTCTCTTGATCATGCCGCTTGTACCCGGGCGGAACCGCCGCGTTCTACCCAAGGCCCGACTCCCCGTCCTCCCCGCCACCCGCCGCGGCGTCGGGTGAATCGGCCTCGCCCGTCTCCACCTCGCGCCGACGACGCCACCACTCCAGGCGCTCCGCAATGCGTTTCTCGTGCCCGAAGCCGCTCGGCTCGAAGAAGCGGGTCCCCTGGAGCGCATCGGGGAGATAATGTTGCGGGACGTAGTGGTCCTCGTCCTCGAACGCGTACCGGTAGTCGCGACCGTACCCCAGGTCCTGCATGAGCCGGGTGGGCGCGTTCCGGATGTGGAGTGGGACCGGCTCGGCAGGCGTGTCCCGCGCAGCCGCACGGGCGCCACCGAATCCCACGTAGAGCCGGTTGGACTTCGGCGCGGTGGCCAGGTAGGTGGCCGCCTGTGCCAGCGCCAGGTCGCCCTCTGGCGAGCCCAACATGTGGTAGGCGTCCCGGGCCGCCACCGCCTGGACCAGCGCGGCGGGGTCGGCCAGCCCGATGTCCTCGACCGCCATCCGGATCAACCGCCGGGCCAGGTAGAGAGGGTCCTCTCCGCCCTCCAGCATACGGGCCAGCCAGTACAGCGCGCCATCCGGATCGCTGCCGCGCACCGCCTTGTGCAACGCGGATATCAGGTTGAAGTGCTCCTCACCCGCCTTGTCGTAGCGCGCGTGCCGCCGCTGAAGTGCTTCCCTGGCCAGCGCCTCATCGATCGCGCCGCCCTCCCCGGCGAGGGCGGCTGCCGCCTCCAGGGCGTTGAGCGCACGGCGGGCATCGCCGTCCGATTCCACGGCGATGACGGCCAGCGCCTGGTCGTCCACGCGCAGCGAGCGAGCGCCGAGCCCGCGATCCGGGTCAGCCAGAGCTCTGTGAAGGATGGCCTCCAGGTCGGGTGCCGTCAGCGGCTCCAGGACGAAGACGCGTGCCCGGCTCAGGAGCGCGCCGATCACTTCGAACGATGGGTTCTCCGTGGTCGCGCCGATCAGCGAGATCGTCCCCGCCTCCACGTGGGGCAGGAAGGCATCCTGCTGTGCCTTGTTGAACCGGTGGATCTCATCGCAGAACAGGATCGTCCGTCGGCCCGTCGCTCGAAGGCGCGCGGCGGCCTCCTTCACGACCTCGCGGACGCGCGGCACACCTTCGGTCACCGCGCTGAACGGGACGTACGCGGCGGAGGTCCGTTCCGCGATGATCCGGGCAATGGTCGTCTTGCCCGTGCCCGGCGGCCCCCAGAGGATGAGGCTCCCCACCTCGTCCTTCTCGATGAGCTGTCGCAGGGCCCGGCCTGGACCCAGCACGCGCTCCTGGCCGACGAACTCGTCCAGCGTGCGAGGCCGCATCCGTGCCGCGAGCGGCGCGCCGGGGTCCACCGCGAGCGGATCGGATCCGGCCGGCGG
>CAYXJH010000369.1:0-3670 GCA_964465415.1 uncultured Gemmatimonadaceae bacterium | reverse complement strand
TTCCGCGAACCGCTGGTCGCTCACCAGCGCCTGCCCTCGCGTGGCGTGCTCCGCGGCCTGGCGAATGGCCGCCGTGTCCGCAGCCATGACAGGCGCGTCGGGCGACGGCGGGGGCGCGCCGAAGACCAGGATCGTGGTGATCAGGGGAGCGAGCAGAGCAGTCGGAATCATGTCTCGGGAATGCTTGGGGCAATCACCAACAAGGTGGACGGCGGCTCAGAGCCCGTCCGCACTCTTTCGGACCTCGGCCAGGTAGCCGGGCTCCAGGTCCAGCAGCTTGGCGATCCTTTGGAGGAGGTAGGCCTCCCGGCGCGCGATCTCGCCGTCCGCCAGGATCAGTCCCCACATGACCTCGGCCAGCAGCGTCTTCTGCCCCCGGTCGTACTTGGACGCGACCAGTGTCGCGAACGACTGGATTCCGTCACCCGTCAGGCGCGCCGCCTCGGCCAGCGCCATCAGCTGCTGCGCGGTCTCCACGTCCAGGTTCAGGTGGCGGCGGAGCACCGCCTCGATGTGCATCCGCTCCACCTCGCTGAACTCGTCATCGGCATAGGCGAGCTCCAGGAGAAGGGCGCACGCGGCCAGGTGCACGCGCGCTCGCGTGGCCTCCTCGTCATCGTGCGGCGGATTCGCCTCACCGTTCTCGGCGCCTGCCAGGTCCATGCGGCGGTCGAAGAACGATCGGATCGGGTCGGTCATACGTCAATGTGGGCACGATAAGGCCCCTCGGCAACCGCGCCTCACTCCACCTACGTTGTCGAGCCTACCCGGTCGACCAGGCGGCTCAGGCCTGCGGCGGATCCTTCGAGCGTGTGTTGCTCACGCCCGTGATGATTCCGATTCCCAACAGGATCAGGGCGACCACGCCCATCCATATCTGTGGCACTCCCGCCGCTGACATTCCCCACATCACACCGGCGAGCAGGATGACGAAGCCGACTATGTAGATGGCGAATGACATGAGCTCCTCCGGCCGAACCGTGTAGCGCGGTATCCGGCGGGCTGCCGGCACCGCTTTCCGTACTTTCCGTGATTGCCTCGAGAATCGGCACGGGTACATTGCGAAGGGCGTGCCAACGCGATTCCGCCAATGGCGTGGGCCTTGCACCCATCCTGTTCGAACCTTTGGAATTGAAGAGAGGACAGTATGGCTGATATCGATATTCAGCGGAAAGAGGGACCGGGGATGTGGCCCTGGATCCTCGGCGCCATCGCCCTGATCCTGGTCATCGGCGCCGTGCTGATGGTAACCGGCTCGGACGACACCGCGCGGGCCGATCGCAACGGTGAGCCGGCGGCACCGGCGGCGACGGAGACGTGGCCGCAGCAGGACCCGGCCTACGACGACCCGGCCACGACCCCCGCGACGCCCGGCACAACGCCCGAGACGGCGCCTGGCAGCACGGCGCCGGGAACCGTGCCGGGCACGGACCGCCCGGGCGACGATCCGCGCACACCCGGTACCACGGGAGACGACCCAGGGGCGGATCCTGGCACCTGAAGGGCGTGTCAGGCAGCTGACGGACGGGTCGGTGGCCGCAGCCATCGGCCCGGTGCGCTACCACATGGCGACGACATCGCGTTCGTGAATCATCCGATCGTGGCGGGCCAGCTGTTCGGCTGACATCGCATAGATGTCCCCGATGTATTCCCAGTCCTCGTCCCTCAGCCAGACGCTGCGCGAGAGCGCCATGAACCGGAGCGCGTGGTTGTGGCGCAGGCGCGCGATCTCATCCTGAGCGGGACGCTTGCCGCCGACGAGCCAGACGTATTCGAGAGCCGGATGTCCGATGAGCGGCTCGAGAGAGGGTGGTACGAGCATCTCCAACTGGACAGATCGGAGGTCGGGCAAAGCCGCCAGCGGGCTCAGGTCGGTGATCCCGCGGCAGCTGCTGATTTCCACGTGCTGGAGCGCCGTGGCCGCTTCGATGCCCACCAGCGAGTCCAGCTTCCGACACGAGAACACTTCGAGGTGTCGCAGCGACGGCAGCTGGCCGATACCCTCGAGCGTGTTCAGGCGATGAGAATCCCCGATTCTCACGTGGGTCAGGGCCCGCATAGACTCCAGAGGACCCGGGTTTGCTTCCCGGTATTTTCCGACTGCCAGATGATGGAGCCGGTCGTGCCCCTCCGCCCAGAGTCCATCCAGGTCCCCCGGCTCCGCTTCCGCCACACCGAGCCACTCCAGGTCCGGCAGGCGGCCGACCTCGAGCGCGCCCTCCCAGCTCGTGGCCGTAAGGCCCCGCAATCGTCCCAGACCGTTCACCGGATCGATCCGGGGACGGGGAAGAGTCAACATCAGGAACTCCAGCGGCAATCCGTTCATGAAGTCGAGCGGATCGAGCTGGACCTCCAGTGCGCGGACGCCGCCGTCGGTCACGGCGTCCCGAACGGTGTCCCCATCCGTGTCCGGCCATACGACGTAAAGTCCGCCGACCGACTCTATCGCCCGGAACATGGAATCCCGGCCTTCCAGCACGCGTTCGGGCAGCATCGTGGGAATGTAGCGAGCACGCATACCGTCTCGCGATGGCTCGCTGTGAGCGTAGTCATCCTCGGTGCTGCCATCGCGGCGCCGCCGCTCGCGGCCGGGGTCCCGGCACCGTTCGCGCCGGGGTTGACGCAGACGCCTCCGGCGGAGATCTGCGGGCGAGGCGCCAGCGGCGGGTCCGAGTCCCCGCTCCGCTTTTTCTTCGTGACGGACGTCCACTCGAACCACGACGCGTTCGACCGCATCCTCGAGGATGCGAGCCGGGTCCGGCCCGACCTCGTAGTCGAGGGCGGAGACTTCGTACACGAAGGGACGTGGTCGGGTTTCCGTCGCGCGTACGCGAGCCGAGAGCAACTCGAACCCCCATGGCGCGTAGCGAAGGGGAACCATGATGCCCTCAGGCGGGGCCCCTTCCCCACCCCCCCACCGCCGCTGCCCGCGTTCCAGGCGTTCAGCTGCCTGGGTGTCCGTTTCATCCTGCTGGACAACCATGATGGGCATCTGACCGAGGAACAGTTCGCCTGGCTCGAGTCCGAGCTCGAGGCGCACCCCAATGCGCGCGTCGTGGTGGCCATGCACGTGCCGGCCAGCCTGGGCCGGGGGCCGTTCATGACGCGGCTGCGGCACGCGGTGCCGTTCGACCTGGCGAGCCCGACCATGGCGGCCCATCAGGCTAGCCGGTTCATGGCCCTGATGGCACGCTACCGCGTGTTCGCCGTTCTGGCCGGCCACGCACACTTCCATGACGAGCAGCTCGTGGACGACGTACGGTACATCGTCGCCGGGGCTGCCGGTGGTCTCGTGCCCGGTCTGGCGATCGCGCGGGAGTACCTCGACATCGAGATCGATGGGCGAGCCATGGAGGTGCGACGCGTCGAGATCCAGGCCCCGGCCGGCGACCCGGTTACGTTCGTCGCCCGGGCATTCCGGTTCTTCGCCCGGATGAATGCGCTCAAACATGAAGACCAGGGTTGGAATTACGTCCCATCCGTGAGTGTTCAGACCGCGGGCGGCGTCCGGCTGACCGAGGCTCGTGGCGGCGAGAATGCCGCCGTGACGGGCGCGATCTCCTTCGAGCGCCTGTTCGGACCGACCGGGCAGCGCGCCGCCCTCGCCGAGGTGGGACTGTCGGCCGCACCGCGCGAGCTGGCCGGTGCCATGGCCGTCGGTTACAAGCTC
>CAYXJH010000368.1:0-3682 GCA_964465415.1 uncultured Gemmatimonadaceae bacterium | reverse complement strand
GATCGTGGGCGAGGCGCCTGGGGCACTCGCGGGCGTTCCGTATGCGGCGGGCCTTTCGTCGGAGGATCATGACTGGATCGAGCGGACCCTCGCGGGCATGGGTCTCCGGGGCCGGGTGGCGCAGCTGGTGGTTCCGTACATCGAAGGCGGCCGGCCGGCGGACGGGAGCGCGGCCTGGCGGCGGGCGCGTCGGCTCGTGGTGGACGATGGCGTTGGCGGTTTCATCGTGGGCGTGGGCCCCTCGGCGGAGACGACCGGCTGGCTGAACCAGCTCCAGCTCTGGGCGCGGACGCCGCTGTTGATGACGGCAGATCTCGAATGGGGCCCGGGCACTCGGCTGCGCGGCGCCACGGTACTACCGATCAACATGGCGATCGCCGCGGCGGGGTCCCCGTCCCTGGCGTACGGCGCGGGCCGGATCACCGGACTGGAAGCGCGGGCGGCCGGGCTGCACATGGCGTTCGCGCCGGTGGCGGATGTGAACGTGAATCCGCTGAATCCCGTGATCAATACGCGGGCGTACGGCAGCGATCCCGAGCTCGTGTCGGCGCGCGTGATGGAGTTCATCGGCGGCGCGCGGTCGGCGGGGTTGATGACGGTGGCCAAGCACTTCCCCGGTCATGGCGACACGGAGACGGACTCCCACCTGGCGTTGCCGGTCCTGCACATCGACCGGTTGCGGATGGACGCGGTGGAGCTGGCGCCGTTCCGTGCGGCCATTGCGGTCGGCGTGGATGGCGTCATGACGGCGCACATGGCGGTGCCGTCGCTGGACCCGGGTGTGCGACTGCGGCCGGCGACGCTCTCTCCGCCGATCCTGACGGAGCTGCTGCGGATGGACATGGGCTTCGGCGGCCTGGTGGTGACGGATGCGCTGCACATGGACGGCGTGAAGGGTCACGGCAAGCCCGGTGACGTCGCGGTGGCGGCGGTACTGGCGGGCGCGGACATCCTCCTGATCCCGCCCGACGCGGGACAGGTGATCGATGCGGTGGTGGACGCGGTGCGGCGCGGCATTCTCACGGAGGACCGGATCGACCACTCGGTGCGACGCGTGCTGGCCGCGAAGGCGGCGGTCGGGCTTCACAACGGCGCAGTGGTGGACATGGCGGCGCTGCGCGATCAGCTTGGCCACGCGGACCACCTGAGCTGGGCGCGGCGGGTGGCGGAACGATCCATCACGCTGGTCCGTGGCGAGGCGCGGAGCCTCCCGCTGTCGGTACGGAACCGGTCCGTCCTCGTGATCGCGTACGACGATCGGGCCGGCCACCGCTGGGGCGCTGCGTTCGAAGCAGCGTTGAGCGATGCCGGTGGCCGTACGCAGACGGTTCGGCTGTCCCGGCGATCCAACGCGGCGGAGCTCGAGCGGGTCCGGCGGCTGGCCACCGCGACGGACGTGACGATCTTCGCGAGCTTCTCGCGGGCGTTGCCGTGGAAGGGAGGGCTGGGCCTGCCCGAGCCGGTGGCCGGTCTCGCTGCGGACCTCTCGGCGGCCGGCGCGCCCATCGTGTCGTTCGGTGATCCCTACCTGCTCCGACAGATTCCGTTCGCCCGAACGTACATGCTGGCCTGGAGCGAGACCGACACGAGCCAGCGCGCGGCGGCGCACGCGCTCACCGGGCAGATCCCGATCACCGGCAAGCTACCCATCGACCTGCCGCCCCAGTACCGGGTCGGCCACGGGCTCGTGGTCCCGTCGCTGCCCGGCCTCACCACCCTTCGCAGGCCGTAGCGCGCGTGCCCCACGTCTTCGGTTGCCATGCCATCGATGAGGGCGGGATCGACATGGCGGTTCGCCGCGCCGCCGCGGCGGGCCTGTCCGCCGTCCAGGTCTTCACGGCCATCCCCAAGTTCTACGGGGACAAGTCCAGCATCCGGGAGGAGCGAGTCGAGCGGTTCCGCGCGGCGCTGGCGGAGACCGGGATCGAGGAGAAACATGTGGTGGTGCACGCGGCGTACGTGTTGAACACTGCGAACCAGGATCCGGAGAAACGCGCCCGTGCCCATGCCGGCCTGGTCAAGGAGCTGGAACGGTCGAGCGCGATCGGCGCGGCGGGCGTCTGTTTCCACCCCGGTAGCGCCGGAAAGGGCGAGGTGGCGCCGGCACTGGGCCATGTGAGCGAGGCGATCGTGTCTGCGCTGGAGGCCGTGGAGTCGAACACGCACGTGTGGGTGGAGAACACGGCCGGTGCGGGGTCTACGCTGGGGCGGACGCCCGAAGAGGTGGGCGCGATCCTGGATGGAGTCCCGGCGTCGTTGCGCGGCCGGACGGGGTACGGCCTGGACACGTGCCACCTGTTCAGCGCCGGCCATGACATCGTGAGCTCCCCGGCCGCGCTCGAGGCTACACTGGACGCCTTCGAGGCGGCGACCGGCGAGCCGCCCCGGTTCTTCCACCTGAACGACAGCCAGTTCCCCATGGGGAGCAACCGGGACCGGCACGCCCTGATCGGCGAGGGCGAGATTGGCGAGGAACCGTTCCGGTGGCTGCTGGCCGACCGGCGCAGCCACGGCGTCCCGCTCATCCTCGAGACGCCCCAGCAGCAGTACGACGTGGAGGCCGCCGACCCTTCGCCCGACGCCTACGATGTTGCCATGCGCACGCTGCTCGAAGGGATGGTCGGCTAGATCCGGTTCCCGGTGGCCAGCCAGTCCTCCCGGGGCCAGGTGAGCGCCACAGCCCCGAAGATCATGGCAAGGCCCAACCACGCCGCGATGGCAATGCCGTCCCGCCAGAAGACCACCACACCGAACAGGGCAGCAGCCGCGACCAGGCTCCAGCAGAGGATGAGGCCGGTCTGGATCCGGGATGCCCGCTCACGCCAGTCGCGATCCGAGGCCGGTCGGTCGAGGAGCGGGACCACGCTCCCGCGCCAGAGGACCATGCTCGCTGCGGCGAGGGACCCGGCGAAGGCGATCCAGACGTAGAACATCCATGGACCCCCGGCAGCGAGGGGTGGGGACCCCAGGTTGGTCACCCAGGCGAGCAGCGCCAGCAGTACGATGCTGGCGCACAGCGCGATGGCGATGGTGCGCATGGTGCGGAGCGCGGCCTGAGGTGTGGCCGGGGAATTCATGCGTCAGTCCACCGTGAATCCGATCTTGACCGTGACCTGGAAGTGGGCGACGCCGCCGTCGTCGATGTGGCCCCGTATCTCATCGACCTCGAACCAGCGCATGCTGTGCACGCTCTCGGCCGCCTTGTCGATGGCGGACCGGATCGCGTCGTCGATGCTGGTCGTCGAAGAGCCGGTGACCTCGATCTTCTTGTAGACGTGGTCGGACACGAGAACCCTCCCAGGTTGAGCTTGTCGGGCATTACCGCCCATGAGGATGGGTGTCGCGACCTCGTGGGTCAATTGATGAAGAGGAAGAACGCGCCGATCGCGGCCAGGGCGCCCAGGACCGGGCGCCAGCTGAAGCGGGAATCCGGATCGTGCAGGCCGCCCCGTGTCCAGACGAGCAGCAGGCCACAGCCGCGCGCGTCGTGGTACTGCGGCACCTGGCTGGTCGAACCCCTGTAGACCTCGATCCCCTCGATGTCCAGGACGGAGACGAAGTCATCAAGGGAGTCATGGCCGGTGACGCGGTTGATCTGCATGCCGTCGATGAAGATGGCCGGCGTGCACCCGCCGGCCATCCGGACGCCCTGCCCGCGGCCGGGCGGTCCCCGGACGACCCG
>CAYXJH010000367.1:0-3685 GCA_964465415.1 uncultured Gemmatimonadaceae bacterium | reverse complement strand
TCGAAGCGGCCGCCGGCGACGATGATCCGCCCGTTCACCGCGGCCATGGCCAGGTGGTTGCGCTGGGTTGGCAGATCCGGAAGCCGTTCCCACCGGTCGGTCGCCGGGTCGTAGACCTCGAAGGCGGAGCCGCCGGGCGGGCGGCCGCCGGCTACGTAGATCTTGTCGTCGATCACCGCCGAGCCGCCGCCGCTCCGCGCGGTCGGCATGGGGGCACGCGCAACCCAGCCGCCGACCGCCGGATCATGAACCCAGGTATGCGCCACGAAGATCGGCGGCCGTCCCGTGCTCGCGCCGTCCATCTCGCCGCCCATCACATAGAGCTTGCCATCGACCGCCGCGGCCATGATGTGGTGGATCGGCTGGGGCAGGCGCGGGCCGAGCGACCAGCGGCTTGTGGCCGGGTCATAGACCTGAACGAGGTTGGAAGGGAGCCGCCCGGGCGGATAGCCGCCGAGCACCCAGATCGTGCCGTCCAGCTCCGCAACCGCATGTTCGGAGCGCGCGAGGGGCATCGCGTGCCCCATGCTCCATCCGTCGAACTCCGGAAAGGCACCGACCGGGGGACCGGCGCTCACCCGCTCGTTCCAGGTCTCGACGAGCTCGTTCTCATGGACAGGCGTGGCCGGTGTGGAGGGCGGCGGCCCGCCTCCCGGGCCCTGCTGTGCCGTCGCGGTCGTGGCGATCAGCAGCGCCGCCACGGTGCCGAGAAGCGGGAGGGCGGCAAGGCCGCCGAGGACGTTTCGGCGGTCGATCATCCTGATCTCCTCTCCACGAAGTTCCGAACTCATAATGAAGGCCCTCATCGATACCCCGTCTCTTACATGTGTAAGGAAACAGCCGCCGGTTCCGCTGGAGGTCGGCGAGGCGATACGGGGCACGGCGCGTGCCCGGGGTCACGATGCTGTAAGCGCTTGTATCCCTAACGCTTGCGCGAAATCGTCGCTGCGTCCCCTGTCCGAATCCGGGATGCGGGCGCCCGGGAGCGGACACACGAGCCCCCCGGCCGGCCGCCTCTTGCCCCGCTGCATGGGCGCCGCCCCACACGCTCGCTCGACCTGGGGCCTCGCCGCGCCGACCATTCCCCCACGCCGCGCACCGCTTGGCTGGCGCCAGAACGTTTGTGAAGATTGGCTCGCCGCGCTCGCCGCCAGGGAGATTCTCGGCCACCCCGGCGGCCGGACCGTCACCCCGCGGCCAGGATGCTCCGGATCGCCCGTTCGACGAGGTCCGGGATAGCATCCTGGTGGATGCGGGCGAGTTCCGCGAGTGAATGCCCGCGCTCGAGCAGGTGGCCGACCACCACCCAGCCCGTGTAGTATGCCTCGCGCTCGAGCCCCGTGGTGCCAGGACCCATGGTGAACCGCATGACCTGTTCGGATTCGGTGTCGCGGAGGTAGGGCAGGATGCCTCCGAGGATCGGTGATTCGGAGGCGCGGGCCTCGGCTAGCCACCCGGGACGGCCTTCCAGATACGCCTCGGGCGCGTGGCCTGGCAGCACCGCCCGCGTGGCCCACACCGCCAGGCCCTCGTCGAACAGTGTGCGCGCGATGCTGCGCTCCCACCCTTCCGAATGGCCCGCGAGGACGTGATGGACCGCGTGGGTGAACTCGTGGGCGAGGGAGAGGGTGCGGTGGTCCGGTGACTCTTCGATGGGAATCGCCACGGTCAGCCGCCCCTGTTGGGGGGCAAAAAACGCGTTCCCCTCGAGTGCGCCGACATAGACGAGCAGGTCCACGAGGATGGGGACGTCCGCACCGAGTGTGTCGGCGACCGCACGCAACAGGGGCTCAGGCGCGGGCTTCATGCCTGCGACGCCGCGGCGGACCCGGTCCATGACCTCCGGATACCGGGGCCACGCCTCCTCCAGCATCTCCCGGGCGATGGAGTCGCGCTCGGGGACGGGCGGCAGCGCAGCGAACCCGTAGTGCTCTTGCCACAGCTCCCAGCGCCGGTCCGCGTCGGCATCCTCCTCCAGGGCGGCGTGGTAGAAGGCGAGAAAGCGGTGCGTCAGGTCGGTGACGCGGATCTCGACAGGGTGACCGTCCTGACCCTGCGGCGCAGCCGTCGCCGGGAACATAATGGCCGCGCAGGCGGCGAGGGTGAACGCGAGCCGTCTGGTCAGCATGTCAGAATCCCCGGCGGTAGACGGTCGCCCGATGGACCAGGGAATACCTTCCGATCAATCCATTGTGACGGTATTGAACGCCGGTTCGTCGTACTCACCAACGGACGGCGGGTTCCGTCACGGTCGCGTGCGGCCGTGGACGAGAGGCCGGCGACAACGTACTGCTGAATCCGGAACTGATCCGGAGCGATGTGGGAGAGTTCCGTGGCGCCCTCGAAGCCGTCGAGGAATGGCCCGTCGTACAACGCGATCGCCGTCGCCGTATCGCCGCGGCCCAACGACGCAGGCCGTTCCGCCCGAACGCCGTATTCGAGGCCGGCGGCGGCAGCATGATCGACGAGATGGAGTGGCTGCTGAAACGGCTCTCGCCCCGGAGTGGCCGACGCCTGGATCATCGTTGACCCGCCCACATCGCCCACGCCATCTTGGCGGGACCCTTCTCACGCTCGCACGAATCGTGGGTAAACCGATGAAAGCCCGTCGTATCGTCCACGAGCTCGTTCGCCGCAAAGTCTTCCGTACCGCGGTCATCTATGCGGCGGCGGCGTGGCTCCTGATCGAGGTCTCGACGACGGTGCTGCCAACGCTGGGCGCGTCTGACACCACAGTCCGGCTGGTCGTCATCGGTCTGATCGCGGGATTACCGGTGGCTGTCGTGCTTTCGTGGATATTTGACATCTCGCCGGAAGGGCTGAAGGTGGAGGCGCTGGCTGGGGAGGAACTGCCAGCAGACGTCCCGCTGTTGCCGCGCCAAACCCCACCTCGTGCGGCGGCCTGGGGCGCAGCACTGGTCGTTCTCGGGATCCTGGGAAGTGGCGCCGCCTACCTTTTCTCACGCGACCGCGCCGAAACGTCCGCGCCGACAATCGCCGGAATTGCGATCGCTGAGTCCGCGCCGGGAATTCTGGTCCTACCCTTCGCGGATGTGAGCGCTGAAGGTGACAGCGAGTACTTCAGTGACGGGATCACCGACGAGTTGATCACGACGCTGGCCGCCGTCGAAGGTGTGCGTGTGGTCGCCCGAACTTCCGCATTCAGTTTCAAGGGCCAGTCACTCCCCGTTTCTGAGATCGCGGCACCGCTTCAGGTCGGGTACGTCCTGGAGGGCAGTGTACGGCGAAGCGGCGATCGTCTCCGCATCACGGCCCAGCTGGTCGACGCGGCAACCGCATTCCCGGTTTGGACGCAGGCGTTCGACCGCGAGCTGCGCGACGTGTTCGCAGTGCAGCACGAGATCTCTCAGGCCATCGTCGCAGCGCTGCGCGCGAACCTCGGCGGCGCAGGGGCGTCCACGCTCCCGCAACGGCAAACGCCGGCGAGTCTCGAGGCATGGGAGTTGTATGCGCGCGGCATCTACCTCATGAACTCCGGCGCCAGCCGCGATGCGCTGCCGCGGGCCATCGCTCTTCTTGAGCGAGCGACGGCCGCCGAGCCCACGTACGCTGCAGCACACGCCGCCCTCGCCCGGGCGCACGCCTTGAGCGCACTCTTCGGCGCCGGCCCATGGACCATGGGCCGGCGCCGTTTCTCTTCGAGGAGAGGCGCAAGACGCCGCTC
>CAYXJH010000366.1:0-3687 GCA_964465415.1 uncultured Gemmatimonadaceae bacterium | reverse complement strand
CTGGCTCGCCGGCCTGGCCGGGCGCGTCACGCCTGCCACCCAGCGGCCGGACCGCCGCGCACTCCACGTCGCCTTCACCGGTACAGGACTCGCACGGCTAGGGCTGGATGACGACTCACTCGCCAGCTTCTCGCCCGAGTTCCGCGAGGGGATGACCGCCCCGCACCGGAGCCGCATTCTCGGCGACCATGACGAGAGCCACCCCACGCAGTGGCGCTGGGGCGGGACCGACCAGACGCTGCCGCACGCCCTCATCATGCTCTACGCCGACAGCGACGACGAGCTCGACGCGCATGCCGCCGCCGAGGCCGCGCACTTCGACGCGCACGCGATCCGCGTCGTCGCCGAGCTCGACACCCACATGTGCCGCGACTTCCGTGAGCACTTCGGATTCCGCGACGGCATCGCGCAGCCCATCATCGACGGGCTCCGTCGCGAAGGGCCGGCCGCCAACACCGTAGCGCCCGGCGAGTTCGTGCTCGGCTACCCGAACCAGTACGGCAGGCTCCCCGGCACGCCGACCGTCCAGGCAGCATCGGACCGCGCGGGGCGGCTGCGCGCGACGGGCAACGACGAGCGCCGCGACTTCGGGCGCAACGGCAGCTACCTCGTGTTCCGACAGCTCTCGCAGGACGTCGAGGCGTTCTGGACGTTCGTCGCCGACCTGAGCCGCGACGCGAACGGCGACCGGCAGCTCCAATCCTGCGTCGCGCTCGCGTCGAAGATGGTCGGACGCTGGCCGAACGGAGCGCCGCTCGCGGTCACGCCGGAGACGGAAGATTCCGACGCCGCCTCGCGCGACGACTTCGGCTACCACGAGCACGACCCGCACGGATTCCGCTGTCCCGTCGGCGCGCACATCCGCCGCGCCAACCCGCGTGACTCGCTCGGCGAAGACCCGCAGACCTCGACGCGCGTGTCGAACGCCCACCGGCTGTTGCGCCGCGGCCGCACCTACGGCCAGCCGGTCGCCGAGTCCATGGAAGCCGGTGACATCCTCGCCGCGACCGACTTCGGCGGCGAGCGCGGGCTGCACTTCATCTGCCTGAACAGCGACATCGCGCGGCAGTTCGAGTTCGTCCAGCACACCTGGATCAACAACCCGAAGTTCGAGGGGATGTACAACGACGTGGACGCGATCTCCGGCGACCACGACAAGAAGAACGCCGGCTACTTCACGATCCCCGCCAAGCCGGTCCGGCAACGCGTGCGCGACGTGCCGCGCTTCGTCCACGTCCGCGGCGGCGGCTACTTCTTCCTCCCCTCGATCGACGCGATCCGGTACCTCGCCGCGATCGAATAGATGACCAGCAGATCGCAGGTCTTCTGATCTGGACTGAGTCCAGAATTGATGCTATGGTCCACCCATGTCCGGGCATCCCTACGCCGACCACGCCGCGCTCCTGCGCCGACACGGGCTGCACGTCACGGCGCAGCGCCTGGCCGTCCTGCGGGCTGTGGCCGGCCAGCCGCACCTGACGGCCGATGACGTCTACAGGGTCGTGCGAGGCGAGCTGGGCGGCATCTCCCGTCAGGCGGTCTACGACGCGCTGACGACGTTTACGGACAGGGACCTTCTGCGGCGGATCCAGCCCGGGGGCGCGCCGGCCCGGTACGAGAACCGGGTCGGGGACAACCACCATCACCTCATCTGCCGAACATGCCAACGGATGGTGGACGTCGACTGCGCGGTCGGCTCCGCTCCCTGCCTGACGGCGGGCCACGCATCGGGGTTCGAGATCGACGAGGCCGAGGTGGTCTACTGGGGCCGCTGCCCCGACTGCGTGACGGCGGCCAAGAGCAACGAAGAAAACCAAAAACAAAGAGGAATCACGACGTGAAGAACGATTTCGGCGTGCATGACAAGCAAGCGACCCGGAGCATCAGCGAGAGCGAGAACCCGGTCATCCCGTCCCCGGAGCCCAAAACGACACGGCCCCGGACGAACCGCGACTGGTGGCCGAACCAGCTGGACCTTACGGTGCTCCACCAGCATTCGCCCTCGTCCAACCCCATGGACGGGGACTTCGACTACGCGGAAGCGTTCAAGACGCTGGATGTGGAGGCTCTGAAGCGGGACATCTTCGACGTGATGACGACATCGCAGGACTGGTGGCCGGCGGACTACGGCCACTACGGCCCGCTCTTCATCCGGATGAGCTGGCACGCCGCGGGAACGTACCGGACTCACGACGGCCGTGGCGGCGGTGGCGATGGCTCCCAACGCTTCGCCCCGCTGAACAGCTGGCCGGACAACGCGAACCTGGACAAGGCGCGCCGGCTGCTCTGGCCGATCAAGCAGAAGTACGGCCGCAAGCTCTCCTGGGCCGACCTCCTGGTGTTCGCCGGCAATTGCGCCCTGGAGTCCATGGGCTTCGAGACGTTCGGCTTCGGCTTCGGCCGGGAGGACATCTGGGAGCCGGAGGAGATCTTCTGGGGTCCGGAGGACGCGTGGCTGGGCGACGAGCGCTACAGCGGCGACCGGGAGCTGGCCGATCCGTTCGGCGCCGTGCAGATGGGCCTGATCTACGTAAACCCGGAGGGCCCGAACGGTCAGCCCAGCGCGCTGGCCGCCGCCCGGGACATCCGGGACACCTTTGCCCGCATGGCCATGAACGACGAGGAGACCGTGGCGCTGATCGTGGGAGGACACACGTTCGGGAAGAGCCACGGCGCGGGCGACCCGAGCCTGGTCGGCCCCGAGCCGGAAGGCTGCCCGGTCCACGCTCAGGGGCTCGGCTGGAAGAGCGCCCACGGCAGCGGCATGGGGAAGGACACCATCACCAGCGGCCTCGAGGGCGCCTGGACGCCCACTCCGATCCAGTGGGACAACGCGTTCCTCGACACTCTGTTCAACTACGACTGGGACCTGGTGAAGAGCCCGGCCGGCGCCTGGCAGTGGGTCCCGACGGACCCGGCGGCGGCGGACACCGTACCCGACGCCCATGACCCGTCGAAGCGACACGCCCCCATGATGCTGACCACGGACCTGGCGCTGCGGATGGACCCCGCCTACCGGCCCATCGCCAAGCGCTTCCACGAGAACCCGGACCAGCTCGCCGAGGCGTTCGGGAAGGCCTGGTACAAGCTGCTGCACCGGGACATGGGCCCTGTCTCGCGCTACCTCGGCCCCTGGGTCCCGGAGCCGCAGCTCTGGCAGGATCCCGTCCCAGCGGTCGACCACGAGCTCATCGACGACGAGGATGTCGCCGCCCTCAAGGACCGAATCCTGGCGTCGGACCTCTCCATCTCCCGGCTGGTCTCCACGGCGTGGGGCGCGGCGGCCAGCTTCCGCGCCACCGACAAGCGGGGCGGGGCGAACGGAGCGCGCATCCGGCTGGCCCCGCAGAAGGACTGGGAGGTGAACGACCCGGCCGAGCTGCCCAGGGTGCTGGAGATTCTGGAGGGGATCCACCGGGACTTCAACAGCGCCCAGTCCGACGGCAAGAAGGTCTCCCTGGCCGACCTCATCGTCCTCGGCGGGTGCGCGGCCACCGAGCAGGCAGCCCGCGATGCCGGCCACGACATCACGGTCCCCTTCGCGCCCGGACGCACCGACGCGTCGCAGGAGCAGACCGACGTGGAGGCGTTCAGGGTGCTGGAGCCCCGGGCCGACGGGTTCCGCAATTACGTCCGGGCCGGGGCGCCCCTGTCGACGGCGAGGAGATGCAAAGTCGTGACCAGGGC
>CAYXJH010000365.1:0-3720 GCA_964465415.1 uncultured Gemmatimonadaceae bacterium | reverse complement strand
CCGAGAGCTCGCCGTAGTCGAGGTCCGGATCGTGGCTCAGGGTGAGATGAGCGTGAACGTCGATCAATCCCGGGAGAACGTAATATCCGGTGAGGTCAATTGCCGCAGGGTTCGCCACATCCCCCTGCGTGGCACTGCGCGTTTCGACGATGCGCCCGTCTCGAATGACTATAATGACATTCTCCCTCGGCGAGCGACCGGTTCCATCGATCACGACTCCGGCCCTGATGACCGTCGGCTGTGACTCCTGCCCCCTTCCCGGGACTGGCATCGCAATCACTAAGGCCAGGATCATCGCGGTTGCCAAGACGGCAGATGGCTTTCGGATTCGCATGCTCATTGCGTGGCCTCGATAGTGTGGCGAACGCCTCGCCGATGACCTGCAGCTGCTGTCGCCGCCGTGGCCCCAGGGCAGTCCAGAGAATCACTCCTCCTCGATTCCAGCGCTGATTCTCATTGTATGTCCGTCAGGGTGCCGGATATGGCATTCCCTGACGTGCCAGGGCATGTCCGTGGGAGGCCACGATACGATGACTCCATTCTGCGATGCGTGTGCATACGCCCGATCCACATCCGCGACGGACTTGAGCCACCAAGTCATCCAAGTCCCTCCGGCCTCCCAGGAATGATCTGGACCGACGGGTTCGCGTGTTCCTTGACAGTTCTGGCAGAGAAAGATCTCCGCTTCCCCGGAGATGACGGCACCGAAATCGGGAGGATCTCCGAAATCCCAGTGCTTTCTCCAGCCGAGGCTCTCAAACCACGCGAAGCTTTCGGTCAGGCTGGAGACGTTCAGGATCGGGGTCACGTGGTGAACGTTCATGAGGACCGCCCCTCGTCCAGGCGTGTGAGAACAACTCGGCGTGTTACTTCCTGTCACGCTACCGCAGAGTCCTCGCAGTTACTCGCGCTGTATAATGCCGGTATACGGATAAGACAACACACCTCTTCCTGCGCTCCGCGCAAGGTTGCTCGCCCAACGGCCAGGGCCATCCGCCCCTCGACGTGCAGGCGACGCCGGCCGATTTCATGGCCGGCGGCTCAGCCGACCAGGGGGGCCGCGTCGGCGAGCGTGCCCGCCACCGGATAGCCTTCCCGCCGCCAGTACTCGATCCCGCCGATCATCTCCTTCACACGGAACCCCAGCGCCGCCAGTCGGGCCGCGGCCTTCGTGGCGGCGTTGCAACCCGGCCCCCAGCAGTAGGTCACCAGCGTGGCGTCCGGCGGGAATTGCGCGACGGAGGCCTCGTCGATCTTTCGGTGCGGCAGGTTGATGGCGCCCGGAATATGGCACTCGGAGAACGGCTCCGGATCCCTGGCGTCGATCACGACCAGGTCCCGGGCCCCCCGGCTCATGTCCAGGTGGACATCGGCGGGGTCCGTCTCCACGGACAGCCGGAACAGGAAGTGTCGGTGGGCTTCCTCGGGATCCGCAGCCGGCGTCTCACGCACGAAGGAGAAGCGGGCTTTTGTCTCGGTCATTCAGGTTCTCCGGTAGTTCGGGGGAGGGGTGCCGCCCGCCCGCGGGCACGGGGATCGGCCAGTCATATTCCAGTATCGCGCTGTCCGACCTGCGACGCGGGGCCGTCATGGTGTCGCCTCCAGACCAACGGATCGGTCGCGCTGTGTGGCCGGACCGTCGCCAGGGCCTCTCTTCAAATCGAGCTCCCAGTCCTGGGCTACGAGGTCCACGCCGTAGCTGTGATGCGGCTCCTCACCCACCAGGCGGTAGCCCTCTTTCTCATACAGGCGGCGCGCCGACTCCAGGATGCTGTTCGTCCAGAGCGTGATTGTGCCGTAGCCCGCGTCACGGGCGAAACGAGTGCATTCCTGGACCAGCCGGCCCCCGATGCCCAGACCACGGGCCTTCGGGTCCACCAGCAGGAGGCGGAGCCTCGCCACGCCGGGCCGGTCCGGGTGCTTGACCACGAACACCGACCCCACGTTGTCGCCCTCCCGCTCGGCGATCCAGCAACGCTCCATCCGGGCGTCGAAGTTCGCGATGAACGACGCAACGATCTCCGCAACCAGCGCTTCGAAGCGCCCGTCGAATCCGTGCTCCCGGTGATAGAGCGCGCCATGACGATGGACGACCCACCCCAGGTCCCCCGGCTGAGGGGGGCGGAGGATGTAGGGAACACGATGCTCCGGAGGTGCCTCGAGGCTTTCCTGGATGACGCGCATGGCGCCTACGACGCGCGCCTGGGCGTCCTCCGATAGCGCCGCCAGCATCGACTCGACCTGCGCGCGGGACGCCGCGTTCAAGGCGGAATACGCCTCCCGGCCCGCTTCGCTCAGGCCCACGATCTGTTGACGCCGGTCCTCGGGCGAAGGACGCTTCTCGATCAGACCACCCCGCTGAAAGCCCCCCAGGATGCGGCTCAGGTAGCCGAGATCCAGGTCCAGCTCGCGCGCGAGGTGCGTCGCCGTGGTCTCCTCGTGATGAGCAATCTCATGGAGCACCCTCGCATCGGATAGCGAGAACTGGCTCCGAACCAGGTATTCCTGCAGCAGACCCAGCTGCCGGGTGTAGAACCGATTGAAACGCCGCACGGCCTCGACCCTGTGCGGCAAGGTTTCGTTGGCCATTCAAAATGCCTCCGCGGGCGGGATACTTGACTGACGATACGTTTATTGTTTGCCAATGTCAAGTTATAGCAGCGGAGGCGGCAGGAGGGACTCCGGCAGGAACGCGCCCGGGAACCCGGGCAACGGGCCTACCTCCAGGTAGCGACCCACTCCACGACTTCGTAGTGATCCACGTGCTCATCCCGTTCGACCAGGAACTGGTCGTCCTCGGGATAGAAGACCGCCTGACCCACGTCGTCGCCCGCGAAGCCCTTCACGGCCTCCAGCGAGTCCCAGAGGCTGAGCAAGACGAACTCTGCGCGGGCGCTCGCGTTCCGCCGCAGCAGGTAGACACCACGATTGCCCGGCGTCGCCCGGTATTCACGGATCCCCGTGGCCTTGAGATACTGGACGTACCGGTCCGCGTCCTCGGCCCGGGTTGCACCTCTCCAGCTTCGAAGGATCATGTGGGCTCCCTTCCCGATGGTATCACGAATGGGCGCATGCGTCGATCGCCTTTCAGTGCCCCGCCGCCGTGGCCAGGATCGCGCCGGCCAGCAGCGCATCCGGCGTGCTGAGGATGGTCGGAGTCATGACCGTATCTCGATGCACCACGATGAGGTTCTCGTCCGCGTCCACCTCGATGTCGGTGATCCGGGCAAAGGGAATGGAGAACACACCCTCGCCCGCCAGAAGCACGCGCCGGTCGGTCACCACCAGGGAGCCCTCCCGCTGGAGGACCAGGCCCCGGACCACGTGGCGCACGCCATCGCGCTGGAAGGTCCTGAGGTTCTGCTCCCGCAGCAGGCGGCCGGGCGCTTCCAGGTGGCACACCTCGTTCCGCTGGAGCGGGACCGTCGTCTTGCGGACGGGGAGGTCGCCGGCGCGCACGGCGCGGAGCGCGCGGAACCGGTCCAGGAGACCGCCATCGTCCTCCGCGTCCGGCGGGATCCGGAAGGTTCGGCGCAGCGATTCCAGCGCCGCGTCCTCCGAGTCGCTCAGCTCGTGGTCGGCCACCGCTTCCAGGAGGGCGGCCCGATAGATGGCCTGCTCGATCGCCCGGCGTCGCTCGACGGGGACGCCGAAGCGGTCGCCGGCGACGTCGAGCACCCCGGCATCCGTCGCCTCGCCCGTCGCGACCGCCACCGCCAC
>CAYXJH010000364.1:0-3725 GCA_964465415.1 uncultured Gemmatimonadaceae bacterium | reverse complement strand
GGACACGATCCCGCCGGAGCCGGCGCCGGAGCGCGGCCTCCTTGACCTGGAGCTGCCGGACGTGCTCCAGCAGGCCACGGACCTGGGGCTGCGCGTGGAGGGGCGGGGCGGGCTGGGCGGGTCGTGGAACCAGTTCCGGCCGTGCGATGCGACGCTGCGCCTGCACTGTCACCCCACGCTCATGCCGCAGCTGCGCCCGGACATGGAATTCGGGGTGCAGGTCGCCGGCACGATCACGGACCGGCTGCACGTGAACGTGGACTACGATCAGCGGCGGGAGTTCGACTCGGCGAACAACATCAGCGTGTACTACCAGGGCGGGCCGGGCGAGTTGCTCCAGCGGCTGGAGATGGGCGACGTGTCCATCGCGCTGCCGTCGTCCCGTTACCTGACGCAGGGCATCCCGGCGGGGAACTTCGGCTTCAAGGCGGCTGCGCAGATGGGGGTGGCGGAGGTGGAGGCGGTCTGGGCGCAGCAGCGGGGCGAGATCGCCACACGGGAGTTCCGCCTGGGCGGTGGCGGCCAGGGCGACCTGGTACAGGAGCAGGAGCTGGTGCTGGACGACGCCGACTACGCCACGGGCCAGTTCTTCTTCGTGGTCGACCCGGCGCGGATCATCGGCTGGCCGCACCTGGATGTGCTGACGCTGAGCCGGGAGGACGCGCCGCCCGACATCCGGCCGCAGCAGAACCGGCTGGTGCTGTACCGGGACGAGGGCGCGCTGATGGGTAGCTTCGCGGACCACGCCCACGCCGGCAAATTCCTGGCGGACGCGGTCAGCGCGGATGGCGTTCGGCGACACAGCGGGCTGTTCAAGCTCCTGGAGCCCGGGCAGGACTACTACGTTCATTCCAGCGGTCTCTGGATCGCCCTGCGGGCGCCGCTGCGGGCGGACGAGGCGCTGGCGGCGGGGTACGTGACGGAGGGCGGGGTGGTCATGGGCGACCCCAACCCAGAGGCCAGGCCGCCTGGGCAGACGCCGGAGCTGCTGCTGGTGCGGGCGCCCATCGCGGTGCACCAGCCCGGTCAGCCCACGTGGCCGTGGGAGATGCACCAGGTCTACCGGCTGGACAGTTCGGCCGACGTGGAGCTGTCGACCCTGGAGCTGGTGATCTCGCTGGGCCACGAGGCCGGCGGCACGACGTTCAAGCAGCACAGCGGCGGCCAGCTCCCGCTGCTCCGCCTCTTCGGGCTGGACAACACCGCGCCGGCCGACCGGATCGACGCGGCCCGGGTCTTCCGCCCCGGCCTGGACGAGGGCGCGGTGGGGCCGTCGGCGCTGCGGGGCACGTTCATCGTGTTCCCCTCGCTGGAGCCCTTCGCCCGGCCGCCGCCGGTGCCGGCGGAGGGGCTCACGGCTGCGGCCACGGCCGCGATCCTGGGCAACGACGCGAACCCGACGATCTACGAGGCGGTGGACCCGGTGATCCGGCGCGGGGCCGGCCGGTTCCGGCTGAACTTCCGCTACCGTGTCCGCCTCGAGGGGATCCTGAGCAGCTTCAATCTCGGTGCGTTCGGGATCCGGTCCGGCACCGAGCGGATCACGGTGGATGACCGCCTGCTGGTGCGGGGCGTCGACTACGTGCTGGACTACGACATCGGGCTGGTCACGCTCCTGGACCCGCAGGCGACCCTGGGCTCGAACCCGGACGCGGAGATCCGGGCGACGTGGGAGCAACGGTCGATGTTCGAGGTGGCCCCGGCCACGGTCTTCGGGCTGCACGCGCGCGCGCCGCTGGGCGACTACGGCGACCTGAGCATGGTGGGCCTCTACCAGTCCGAGCAGTCGCTGGTCCGGCGGCCGCAGCTGGGCATGGCGCCCAGGGCCGTCATGATGGGCGGGCTCAGCGGCCGGCTGGCCTTCCAGGCCGAGTGGCTGGCCCGGGCGCTCGAGGCGGTCCCGTTCCTGCGCACCGACTCGGTGGCCCGCCTGGACATCACCGGTGAGATGGCGCTGTCGGCGCCGGACCCGAACCGGCGGGGCGGGACGTACCTGGACGACTTCGAGGCGACGGACGAGATCCCGCTTTCGCTGGAGGCCTTCGAGTGGCGGCTGGGCAGCGCGCCCCAGGACCCGGAGGGCGCCCCCCAGCTACCATGGCCGCTCACGCCACAGAACGCCGCGTCGCTGGTCTGGCAGGACCGGTACCTGGAGGGCGGCCGCGAGGTCGGGTTCCTGACGGCGCAGGAGATCGACCAGCAGATCGCGTCGGCGGGCGCCCGGGTGGCGGAGCGGGTGCTCTACCTGACCATGGCGGCGGATCGGCCGCCAGACCCGCCGCCCCACTGGCGCTCGATCACCACGGTGCTGTCCACCACGGGGCGGGACCTGTCACGCTCCGAGTACCTGGAGTTCTACGCCGCCGCCCAGGAGGGCTGGTCCGATGACGCGGTGCTGGTCATCGACATCGGTACGGTGAGCGAGGACGCGTTCTACTTCGACTCGAACTTCGCCTTGTCCGGCACCGACGCCCGGGGTCGGGCCTGGGGGCAGGGCGTGCTGGACGAGGAGGCGAGCCTGGCGAACCGTGAGGTCTGGGGGCCGGACGACGACCGCTTCGGGCTCTGGAACCAGTCGTGCGAGGCGGATCGTCTCAGCCCGGTCCCGCTGGGGGACGCGCGGGCGAACTGCACGGTCAACAACGGCCGCCGGGACACGGAGGACCTGAACCAGAACGGCGTGCTCGACCCGCTGGACGGACCGGCGTTCCGCTACGTCATCCCGCTGAGCCGGGTCTCCCAGTACGTGGTGCGGGGCCAGGCGGCGACGGGGACCGGGTTCCGGCTGTACCGCATCCCGCTGCGCGGCCCGAACGCGATCCCCATGCACGGCGCCAGCGAGGCGACCTGGCGCTTCATCCAGCACATGCGCGTGACCGTGGTGAAGGATAGCAACGGCCGGGGCACGCTGGCCCTGGCCCGGTTCCGAATCGCCGGCTCGCGTTGGACCAAGCGGGACGAGTTCGGTGTGCTGAGTGGCCTCACTGGCGATGTCCCGGGCACGGGCGCCGGCTTCACCAGCCTCCGGGTCGGCCCGGTCAGCCGGCTGACCGACGGCGCCGCGTACAACTCGCCGCCGGGCGTGGAGGACGAGGTCCAGGACCCGCGCTCGGCCATCGGCGCCAGCGGCGTGGAGTTCAACGAGAAGGGGCTGCGTTTGAGCTGGGAGTCCTTGCTGGCGGACGAGCGGGCGGAAGTCTACTACCGCTACCCGCAACAGCCGCGGAGCTTCCTGGAATACCGCCAGATCCGGTTCTGGGCGGTGCCGCGCCAGGGGGGGTGGGGCGTCAACGGCGACCATCGCCTGTTGCTCAAGGTGGGGAACGACGGGCGGAACTACTATGTGTACCAGACGCCGCTCCAGCCCGTCGCCAGCGCGGCGGGCGTGTCGCGGGAGGACTGGCTACCGGAGCGGGTGGTGGACTTCGAGGAGTGGTTCGCGCTGAAGGCGCAGGCGGAGCGGATGCTGGTGGAGCAGCCGGGGATGGGGCCGGTCGTCGTCTGGAACGAGGACGAGACGTACGGGATCGTGCTGGAGGACCGGGCCCGGGCGCCCAACCTGGCGGCGGTGCGCGAGCTGACGTTCGCCGTCTACAACCGGAGCACCGGCGAGACGACGGGCGAGGTGTGGCTGAACGACGTGCGCCTGGACGCAGGGTTCCGTGGCGCCGGCGTGGCCGGCCGGGTCGGCGTGGACCTGAACGCCGGCGGCTTCCTCACGGCCA
>CAYXJH010000363.1:0-3741 GCA_964465415.1 uncultured Gemmatimonadaceae bacterium | reverse complement strand
GCCGCCCATCGCGCTGGAGCCGGCGGCGCTGGCCCGGCTCCACGCCCGTCACCGGGTGGGCGGGCTGGAGGAGCGGACGTTCAACCACGGCCAGTACTGGTCGATCCTCGAGCCCATCGTGGAGCGGGCGCCGGCCCTGTCCATGGAGCGGATCGGCGAGTCGGTGGAGGGGCGGGCGCTGAACGCCATCACGTACGGCACCGGCCCCACCACCGTGCTTCTCTGGTCCCAGATGCACGGCGACGAGTCCACGGCCAGCATGGCGCTGGTGGACATCTTCGCGTTCCTGGACGCCGAGCCGGACCATCCGCTGGCCCGGCGGCTGGCGGACCGGCTGACCATGGTGACCGTCCCGATGCTGAATCCGGACGGGGCGGAGCGGTTCCAGCGTCGCAACGCCATGGGCATCGACATCAACCGGGACGCCCGCATCCTGGTCACGCCCGAGGGGCGGGCGCTGAAGGCGATCCGGGACCGGGTCGACGCCGACTTCGGCTTCAACCTGCACGACCAGAACATCCGGACCCGCGTCGGCCAGACGGACCGGCAGGCGGCGTTCGCGCTGCTGGCGCCGCCCTGGGGCGAGACCCGGGACGATGACGACGTCCGCGAGCGCGCCGCCCGCGTCGCCGGCGTCATACGGCTGGCGGTGGACAGCATCGTGGACGGCCGGATCGCCCGTTACGACGACACGTTCAACCCCCGGGCGTTCGGCGACCTCATGCAGCAGTGGGGCACCAGCACGGTGCTGGTCGAGTCCGGCGGCTGGGACGGCGACCCGGAGAAGCAGCACCTGCGACTGGCCAACTTCGTGGCCATCCTGGCGGCTCTGGACGCGATCGCGACGGAGGCCTACGCCGACGTGTCGCCGGACTGGTACCGGTCGCTGCCGTTCAACGGGCGGCCGGCCACGGACCTGGTGCTGCGCGGCGGGCACGTTATGGTAGCCAGCGGCGGCCTCGCGCTGCAACCGTACCGCGCCGACCTGGCCGTGCAGTACGGCGACCCGTCGCGCTGGCTCGACCCCCGGATCGACGACGTGGGCGACCTGGGCGAGGCGGTGGCGCGCCGGTTCCTGGACATCGGTGGACTGTATGCCCACGTGGAGGGCGGCGGGTCCAGCCCGCTGGGCACGTTCACCCGCATCGTGGTCCGGACGGGACCCGGTGCGGATACCCCCGCCGTGTGGACCATCGCCAGCGGTGAGCCGGTGCGGCAATGACGACCGGTCCCGTGGCACGCGGCGCGGGGCCCGGAGCCGCACCCGAAGCCGAACCCGAAACCGTCCCCGGCTTCGATGTAGACGCGTTCCGCGCCCGGTTCCCGGCGCTCCGCCGGCAGGTGGACGGCCGGCCCGTGGCCTACTTCGACGGTCCCGGCGGGACCCAGGTCCCCGCCGTCGTCGCCGACGCCGTGCGCGCGTACCTGCTGGAGCACAACGCGAACGCTGGCTGGAACTACCCCACCAGCCACGAGACGTCGGCGGTCCTGGACGCGGGCCGCCGGGCGTTCGCCGACTTCTTCGGCGGGCAGCCGGACGAGATCGCGTTCGGGCCCAACATGACGACGTTGACGCTGCGTGTCTCCCGGGCCCTGGGCCGTGCGCTTCGCCCCGGCGAACCCGTGGTGGTCACCGAGCTGGATCACCACGCCAACGTCGATCCCTGGAAGGCGCTGGCCGTCGAGCGTGGCGCCGCGATGCGGACGGTCCGGATGGATCCGGCGACCGGGACGCTGGATATGGAGCACCTGGAAACACTCCTGGAGGACGCCCGCATCCTGGCGATCGGCGCCGCGTCCAACGCGCTGGGCACCATCCCCGATGTAGCCGCCGCCGCGGCCATGGCCCGGGCTGCCGGGGCCATCGTGTTCGTCGATGCCGTCCACTACGCCCCGCACGGCCTGATCGACATCGACGCCATGGGCGCGGATTTCGTCGTCGTCTCGCCGTACAAGTTCTACGGCCCCCACCTCGGCGTGCTGTGGGGTCGGCGCGACCGCATCCAGGCGCTGGACCTGCCGCGCGTCGTCTCGGCGCCGGACAGCGCGCCCGAGAGGATCGAGACGGGCACGTTGGCGTTCGAATCCATCGCCGGCGCCACCGCCACGATCGACCTCCTGGCCGGGCTGGGCGTTCCCGCTGCTGCCGGCGGCGACTCGAACGGCGAGGCCTCGGGTCACGGGACCCGCCGACACCACCTCCGCCGCGCGTTCGCCGCAATGCACGCCCACGGTGAGGTCCTGTTCCAGCGGCTATGGAGGCAGGTCTCGGATCTGCCGGGCGTGCGGGTCCACGGCCCTCCCCCCGACGCACCCCGCACGCCGACCCTCGGCTTCAGCGTGGACGCCGTCGACCCCGCAGAGGCGACGGCCAGACTGGCGGCGGCGGGTGTGTTCGTCACGCACGGCGACTTCTACGCCGCCACCGTGATCGACAGGCTCGGGTACCGTGAGACGGGGATCCTGCGGGCGGGGTGTCTGGCGTACACGACGCCCGACGAAGTGGACCGGCTGGTCAGGGGCCTCGCCGGACTGACCTGAGGCGATCCGGTCAGCCGGTGGTGGGTACGGTGGTGGGACCCCTCGTCCCGGTCCCGCTGCCGGTCCGGATCAGTTCGCGATACAGCGCTTCGTAGCGGTCGGTCATGCGCTCCGATGTGTAAAGGGATCGGGCACGTTCGTGGGCTCGGGCAGCCTGCTCATCGATCTCCCCGTCCGATTCCAGCAGGTTCATGAGCCGTACCGCCAGGTCCCGCTCGGAACGCGGCTCGAAGAACGTGGCGGCCCCATACCAGAGCTCACGGAACGACCCGATCCCACTGAGCAGCAGCGCACAGCCGTACCCGGCCGCCTCCAGCGGCGTGAGGCCGAACGGCTCGTAGTGGGACGGTCCGATGTACACGCCCGTATTCCGATAGAACCGGCTCATGGCGTCGCCGGCGACCTCGCCGTGGGCCACCAGGTGGCGAAGGCGGATGCTCTCGCCACCCGGCCCTTCCAGCGGACCCACCAGATGGACGGACGGTGCGCTCTCGCCCAGAGTCTCCAGGGCATCGTCCAAAAGGGACACGGCCTTGGCCTCATCCCACGCCCGACCGGCGACAAGCAGCAGGGGCCGGTCGGACGGACGCCGGTCGTCCGCCAGCGGCTGGGGCATCCGGATGCCGTTGTGGATGACCCGTGCGGCCGTTCGCCCATAGTGTTGCGCGAGCCGGCCGGACTGGTACGCGGTCGGCGCGACCACGGCGTCCGCGGCACGCAGGCCCGCCCGGACCACGGCTGTATACGCGTCCCAGCCGGCAGGCGCCTCGATGTTCCGGACGTCCGCGAACCAGGACCGGATGTCCGAGTGCGCTACGATCAGGACGGGCGCGTTGAAGTCTCCGACGGCGTAGGCGTAATGGTTCAGGTGAACCAGGTCCGCGGCCCAGCGCCGGGCGAAGCTGGAGACCCAACCGGTGCCCTCGTCCAGGTCGGAACCAGAGTCGGGCATCCATTCCAGGCGGAGATCCCGGTGCGTCAGCTCGACGCCCGCGGGCAGCTCCGCGGCGCGGGCTTCCGACGGCTGGCCCAGGACGGCCACGGCGAGGGTGTGCCCCCGGTCGGCCAACTCGCGGGCCAGCGTCACGGTGTAACGCCAGACTCCGCCGATCAGGTCGGTGGTGAGGAGGATCCTCATTACACGTAGTGTGGGCGGGGAACCGCGTCACCGCAACCGGCCAGGACGGTCCGGAGCCGTCG
>CAYXJH010000362.1:0-3745 GCA_964465415.1 uncultured Gemmatimonadaceae bacterium | reverse complement strand
GAGGAGCACGCCCGAGATCAGCAGGACCCCCCGCGCCGATGCCGACGCGAGCGCGCCGTGCCAGGCGAACGGCACGGCGACGCCGACGGCGAACGCGACGGCCAGCGGGAACGCGAGCCCTCCGTACAACCCGAAGAACAGGCTGCCGCGGCGGATAGGCTGGGACAGAATGAGCTCGATATACTCCCGCGAGCTGTACAGGAACATGGCGCCCAACACGATCGCCATCATGGGCACGATCAGGAGCACCACGTTCATGAGGCTCAGGATCACGCGGGGCCCATCGCCGCCGAACCGGAAGAACGCGTCGGTGATCAGCAGGAAGAAGAGCCCGTAATAGAGCGGCCACCGGCTGCGCGCCACGTCCTGGATCTGGTACTTCAGAATCTTCCACGTCATCATGCCGCGACCCGTATCATCATGCGGGCGATCGCCCGCTCCAGGGTGCCTTCGGCGGTGGTGGCCAGCAGGTCGGCCACGGACGAGTCGAAGCTCACGGCCCCGTCGACGATATAGATCACCCGGTCGGCCAGGTCCTCCACCTCGCTCATCACATGCGACGTAAGGATCACGGTCCGTCCCGCCTCTCGCTCGCGGAGCACCTTGTCCTTCAGCGAGCTGCTGGCCAGCGGGTCGAGCCCGGCCGTGGGCTCATCCAGGATCAGGACGTCCGGGCGGAACAGGAAGGCGATGGCGGCGCTCACACGCTGGCGGTTGCCGCCCGACAGGGCCTTGAACGGCTTGTCGTATTGCGACTCGAGGTCGAACATGGCGATGACCTCCTCATCCAGGTCCTCGAAGCGACCTCTCAGGTCCTTCACCATGTGCAGGATCTCGCGGACGGCCAGGTTCTCCGGGAATCGGGGGAGCTGCGGCATATAGCCGATCCGGGCGCGATACGCCGCATCGCCGTTGATGATCTCGCCGCCGATCCTGATCTCGCCGGCTTCGGGGCGGACCAGCCCAAGGATGCTCTTGATGAGGGTGGTCTTCCCCGCCCCGTTCGGACCGAGGATCGCCGTCACCTTGCCGCGCTCGATCTCCAGGTCCAGTCCACGCAACACCTCCAGCGCCCCGAACCTCTTTCGGAGTCCCGTCACCGATATCATCATGGCGCCTCCCGCATGAGCGGCCGTTCGTCCACGAGTGTCTGCGGCGTAAGGATCGGCGCCACGCGCTCCGCAACATCGAGGAGGTCGACGAACGCGCTCCTGAGCAGCACCAGCGCCGCGGGCGTCCGCTCCACCAGCAGTGAGAACAGGCGGACGGGGCGATGCGGAACGTCGCCGATCCCATCGCCAGTCAGATCGTAGCCGGTGTACCTGCTCCAGTAGTTCCGCTCGAATACATTGAAGTTCTGCCGGCTGTTCGTGGCCACGTCGAACGAGTTCTCGATGAAGCTGTTGCCTGAGAACACGTTCTCCTGGCTGTTGGCGAATACCCGGGCTGCCCAGCCGTTGCCGACAAAGCGGTTGCGCAGAACCTCGATGCGAAGGCTCCCCTCCGAGGACAGGCCGGTGGTGTTCCCGATGATCCGGTTGCCTTCGATCCGGCTGTCGGAGATCTCCTTGAGGAGAAGGCCGTAGGCCGTGGGGCCCCAGTTGTCCTCGAACGTGTTGTCCTCGATCACCACGTTCTTCGAGTACATGACGGCCACTCCGGCGCCGTTTCGCCGGAAGGTGTTGCCCAGGTAACGGTTGTCCGATGAGAACATGAAGTGAAGGCCGTAGCGAACGTTGTCCTCGCTCAGGTTGCGCCGGAGCGTGGTGCCCGTCACGTGCTCCAGGTAGATCCCGTCGCGCTGGCCCCGGACCTCATTGTCCTGGATCTCCACCCTGCTCGAGTTCCACAGATGGATCCCGTTGCCCGCCGACGTCTCCCTCCGCTCCGAAGCCTCGATGACGTTGCCGCGTACCAGACAGTCCGTGGCCCTGGCGAGGTAGATCCCGAAGAAATTGTTCACCAGGCGATTCCCGCTCGCCTCACAGCCGGTCACCCGGTCGAAGAGGATGGCGGCGTGATCGCGCACGTGGCTGGACGGAACATCGCGCAGAACCAGGCCCCTGATGGTCACGGAATCCGCGCTGACCAGGAAGATGCCAACGTCGGCGCCCGCTACCACCTCGGGCCAACCTTCACCCTCGATCGTCATGGGCCGATCGACGACGACGCCGCTCTCCACGTACGTCCCGGCCGTGACCCTGATCACCGCGCCCCGCTCCGCCTGGCGCACCGCCGCCGCGATGCTGGGCAGCCCGTCGGCTCCGCCCACGGTCAGGGTCGCGGGCTGCGCACCCGCCCCCAGGGGCCAGACCGCGACGGCCAACGTCAGTGGCAGGGAACGGCGGAATACGGACATCAGTCGCCCCCGCCGTGATCACCGTGGGCGTGACCATGGTCGCTCATGGCGGGACGGGCGAGAACCCCGGCCCAGTCGAGGATCACGCCCTCCACGTCACGGGCGATCTGCTCCGCCATGCCCCGGTCGGTGGCGGCGATGAGACCGCCGCCCATGGGGCTGTGAACCCGGGGGCTGTGTACGAAGTACGCCTCGTCCACCGGTGTCCAGCCGCTCGGGCCATCTGAGACCCAGGCTGCGTACTCGCCCCCGTCGAATTCGGCGAGGAACGCCGGCATACACTCCACCGCGTCGAACTTCCACGTCTTGCCGCGGGCATCCATGATCTGCCCGGCAAACCGGTCGTCGCTGATCATCATCTGGCAGTGCGCGCATTCCTCGACGCCCCAGAGGACCTGCTCAGGGCCGCGGGCACAGGCCGCGGCGAGCAGCGCCAGCGCCAGCGCAATGGAGATCCGGTGCACGGTGGTCATAGCGCCCATTCCTGTCGGACCAGCTCCAGGACTTCCGTCCACGTCAGACGGGTGCCGCCGAAGAAGAAGTGGAGGTTGTGGGCCACGACCTCCTGATCGGACGCCAGCAGGTTCAGCCCGTTCGGGCTGTTCCGCGTATCGCTCCGGACGAAAAGCGCCGTCCGAGCGTCGATCAGGCGTTCACCGTGGCTGTAGTCCACCACCTTGACACTCCGGATATCCTGCGCCGCGACGCCGCCCGAGACGATGAAGCCTGCCAGGCATTCCGTCGACATGAACCGGTGCGCCTCGCCCGCCCGGGTGACGAGCTCGCCGCCGAAGCGTTGCTCGCCTATCATGCCATCGCAGTACGCGCAGGGCTCGCCGGCCGGGAACTCCGGCGAGTCGGCGGCGACCGCCGGCCCGCCGCAGCCGGCCAGGACCAGGAGGCCGAGAGCGGCCGCCATACCAGCACGACCCCGTTGGGCGGCGCTACGTGCCGACTGGCGAACCGCCCGGGCGACCCGGCCGTCGTAGAGGCCCATGGCGCCCATGGCGGACAGCAACGACAGAGTGATCATCAGGGTCCCCCACGCTGGGAAGGACGTAGCTCGGATATTCAACAGGGTCTTGGCCCCGATCAGCGGCGGCGTGTAGGTCATCCCAGGCACTTTGAGCGGTGCGTCCGGGCTCAGGTTGTGGCCGTAGTCGTACTTCCAGGAGTAGAACTCGAACATGCCGGCACTACCGAGCGCGACGAACGCGGCGAGCCACAGGCCGACGAGCCAGCGCCGGTTCAGCAAGGCGACCACCAGGGCCGACACGAGCAGGCCCCCGACCACCCACGGCATGACCGTCAACACGTCCACCTCCGCGGGCACGATCGGCTTCATGCCGATGTAGTGGTTCAGGATGTTGATGTTCTGGATGTCGT
>CAYXJH010000361.1:0-3747 GCA_964465415.1 uncultured Gemmatimonadaceae bacterium | reverse complement strand
GCCCTGTTCGCAGGCGCCGATGCCACCCGGCTCGCGGAACCGCTGGGCGATGGCGCTGGTGCCCGGGCTCTCCAGTGGCAGGACTTCTCCCAGGAGGCGATCGCCGCGCACCGCGCGGAGGGCCGTCCGGTCTTCGTAGATTTCACGGCTGCATGGTGCATCAGCTGCCAGGTCAACGAGCGGGTGGCGCTGCAGGCGGCCTCGGTCAGACAGGCGTTCGCGGACCGGGACGTCGCCCTGCTCAAGGCGGACTGGACGCGGCGCGACCCGGCGATCACCCGGGCCTTGGCCGAGTTCGGCCGCGTCGGCGTGCCCCTCTACGTGCTGTACCCGGCGGACCCGGCGGCGGAGCCGCGGATCCTGCCCGAGCTGCTGACGCCCAGGATCATGCTGGAGGCGTTGGGGGAGTTGCCTACGACCCGAGCCCAGCCCGTCCAGGCGGGCCTGGAGCCCGGGAACTGACCGCGGCCGGAGACATCGCCGGTCGCCTGACCTATGGAGAACAGATCCATGTTATCGAAGATCGCGCTGGTGGCCTCCATCACGGCGCTGTCGATCGGCGCCGGCTCGACGAAGGGCCCGGAGATCGGCCAGCCCGCACCCGGGTTCGCGCTGCCGGACACCCACGGCCAGACGCACAATCTGGAGCAGTACCGGGGCCAGTGGGTGGTGCTGGAGTGGCTCAACTACGGCTGCCCGTACGTCGTGAAGCACTATCGGACGGGCAACATCCCGGGCCAGCAGTCGAAGTGGGCGGAGCAGGGGGTCGTCTGGTTCGCCGTCGTGTCCTCGGCGCCCGGCACCCAGGGCTACTACGAGCCTGAGGCCATGAACGCCGAGTCGGAGCGCTTCGGCAGCCGCGCCGCAGCCGTGCTGCTGGACCCGGACGGGACCGTCGGGCGGGCCTACGAGGCGCGAACCACGCCGCAGATGGTGGTGATCGATCCGGACGGCCTGATCGTCTACATGGGCGGGATCGACGACATCGCCACGGCGCGTGACGAGGACCTGGAGCGGGCGACCCAGTACGTGGACCAGGCGCTGACTGAGGCGGTGGCCGGTCAGCCGGTGTCGGTCCCGACGTCCCGGCCCTACGGCTGCAGCGTCAAGTACGCTTCGTGACGGCGAGGACCGCCCTGCGGCGCCGGCTCGGTACGGGCCTCGCCGCGCTCCTGGTGATCGCCTGCGCGCCCACCGTCGACGCGCAGGCACCGCGCATCGAGGTGGGGTGGGAGCCGGATCTGCCGGTGCAGGGTCGGCTGTTCCAGGTCATCGTGGCTGCGGACCGGCCGGCGGACCTGGTATCGATCCGGGCCGAGATCGCGGGTCAGCCGCTCCACTTCCGCGCTCAGGGTGACGGCCGGTTCGTCGCCCTGGCCGCCACGCCCATCGACGCGGAGGGCGAGCTGATCCTGCCGGTCGCGGCACGGTGGGCCGACGGCGCCCGGGACTCCGTGTTTATGGCCCTACCGGTCCGGGCGGGCGAGTACCGCATGGAGCGGTTGACCGTGGCGCCCCGCTTCGGGACCCAGCCGGACCCGGCGATCCAGGAGCGGACGCGCCGGGAAGCGGAACGGGCCAGGGAGGTCTCGCGCCGCTCCCACGACACGCCTCGGCTGTGGGAAGCCCCGGTGGTGCACCCCCGGCCCAGCCGGATCACCAGCGGGTTCGGTCACGGCCGCGAGTTCAACGGCGAGGTGACGAGCCGGCATATGGGTACGGACTTCGCCGGGGCCGTGGGGGCGCCCATCCATGCGCCGGCCCGAGGCCTGGTGGCGCTGGTGGACGAGTTCTACCTGGGCGGGAACGTCATCTACATCGACCACGGCGAGGGGCTGGTCACGGGGTACCTTCACCTGAGCGAGCAGCTTGTGGCCGAGCGCGACACGGTGTCGCCCGGGCAGCTGATCGGTCGGGTCGGCGCCACTGGCAGGGTCACGGGACCCCATCTCCACTGGATCGTGCGCTATGGCACGGTGACCGTGGACCCGGTCAGCCTCCTGGAGATCGCCGACCCACCGGTCGCGGAGCCGGCCCGGCCCGAGCCCGCCGGGACTCCGGAGGGCCAGCTCTACTAAGGTCTAGGGGCGGTAGCCGAGGACGGCCCACCCCCGCCACCGGCCTTCCTCCGGCTCGGACATCGTGCGGGCCAGCCCGAGCCGGAACCGGACGGACGGGAGTCGGAGGTAGGGCATCCCCTCGGCGTCCCCCTCGAGCTCCAGCCCCGCCACGTGGTACCACCCCAGCTCGTCCCCGTCCACGCTGCCCGTCCAGAAGAACGGGCGCAGGATGGGCAGGAGGTCGGTGAGCTCGACGCGGGCGGTCCGGACCGCGTCGCCGCGGAGCCAGCCGGCCGGGAGCGCCGGCATCGCGACACGCTGCGATACGAGGGCGGGGTCCACCAGCAGCGGATCGACGCCCCCGACCCCGAAGGTTTCCACCGACCCGGGCGGGGCGTCCGTTCCGCCGAGTGTACCCGTGACGGCGACCCCGGCGTTTCGCGCACGCACCTCGACCCGCCCGGACGCCAGCCATCGGGTCCATTCCAGGTCCCCGGTCCGGCCGACGGAGCCGTGGAGCCGGCCCTGCTGGGCCAGCCGCCAGGTTCCTACCGTTTGGCGGAGGGACACGTGGTACTCGGCGAACCCGAGCGCGCGTGATGCGTCGTCTGGCAGGGCACCGGCAGAGCCGCCGCCGCGCAGGACGTGGAGCCGGCCGAGGCTCGCGCGCCTGAGCTCGAGGGAGGCCACGCCCCCGTAGTAGGTCTGGTCGATCAGGAACCCCGAGCCCTGGAGCCACGGCCGGGTCCCGCGCCAGAGGATCCGGAATGCGGCGCCACGCGTCGCGTCGTCCGACCCGTACATCCCCTGGAGTTGCCAGGAGAGTCGGCCGATGGGGTCGGTCCCCCCCAGGGACAAACCGCCCCCGTACCCGAACGTGGACAGCTCGGCCATCGGCAGCAGGGTCCGGAAGCGGGGACCGAGGCCATACGGCCGGACCGGACCGATCCCCGCGACCGGAAAGGTGTCCACCGCGATCGGCGGGGTCGGCGCGGCCGGCGAGAGGGCAGGATCGAGCTCGACCCGGGCAACCGGCCCGGTGCCAGCGTCCATGCGGCGCAGGTCCCAGCCCCGGCTGTGGAGCGAGAGGAAGAAGACCTCGCCGTCCGGGCCGAGCGCCGGCGCCACGGCCGCGCCCAGGACCCGGGTCAGCGGATTCGTCGACCCCGTCTCGAGGTCGAGGATCTCGAGATCGTGGATCCCACCATGCGCCGACGTCACGACCAGCGACCGCCCGTCCGGCAGGAATGCCGGGTCGAAGCGGGAAACGCCGTCGTCGGGTCCGACCCGACGCTCGTTCGTGCCATCGGCATCCATGGCGACGAGTCGCCAGGCCCCCCCCTCCTGCACGCTGGCGACGATGGTGCCCCCGTCCGGCGAGACCCGGGGCCCGGCGTACGGACGGAGCAGGTCGCCCCGGGCGAGCGTGGTCACATCGCCCGACGCCAGGTCGACCCCGACCAGGTCGCAGTAACCATGGAGGCACCGCGTCCCGGCGGCCCAGCTGCCGTCCGGCGCCGGCGAGGCCTCGCGGATCGCCGCGCCGCGGGTCACTCGCCGGAGGCCTCCGTCCTCCCAGTCCCACAGGAAGAGATCCGGCCGGGCCTGCTGGTTCCCCAGCACGTCGCTACGGATGACCAGGATCCCCCGGCCGTCGGGCATGAAGGCCGGCCGGTCGTAGCCCTGA
>CAYXJH010000360.1:0-3756 GCA_964465415.1 uncultured Gemmatimonadaceae bacterium | reverse complement strand
TCTCCGGCCGCTTGATCTCCTCCACGTTGATGGAGACCTCGCTCTTGGTCAGGTGTGCAAGCTCGTCACGGAGCTTGTCCACCTCGCTACCCTGCTTGCCGATCACCACGCCCGGCCGGGCCGTGTGGACCGTCACCACGATCTTCTGAGGCTTCCGCTCGATCTCGACCTCCGCCACGGCGGCGTGCGAGAGTCGACGATGCAGGTACTTCCGGATCGTCTCGTCCTCCTTCAAGAGGGCGGCGAAATTCCGATCCGCGTACCAGCGGCTCTTCCACGGCTTGACGACGCCGAGACGGAAACCCCGGGGGTGCGTCTTCTGACCCATGTTACTCCTTCCGGTCCACGACGACGGTCACATGGGCGGTGGGGCGCTGGATTCTCGCCGGCCTGCCCATGGCCGCTGCACGCCACCGCTTGTAGTACGGACCTTCATCCACGAAGGCCTCCTTCACATACAGCTCGTCCACATCGACCAGCTCACCCTGCTGCTCGGCCTTGTCCCGTGCGTTGGCCACCGCCGAGCGAAGCGTCTTCGTAACGGCTTCGGCCGCGCGCTTCTTCGTGTACTGGAGCACCGCGAACGCGTCGTTCACGTTCCGGCCGCGGATCAGGTCCACGACCAGCCGCATCTTCTGGGCACTCTGCCGGTTGTACCGGGATCTCGCTCGCGCTTCCATCAGAACCTCGACCGCTTGTCGGCCAGCTTGCCCCCGTGCCCGCGGAACAGCCGCGTCGGGGCGAACTCACCCAGCTTGTGACCGACCATGTTCTCCGTGATGTAGACGGGAATGAACTTGTTCCCGTTGTGCACCGCCAGCGTATGCCCCACGAACTCCGGCGAGATGGTCGATGCCCGTGCCCACGTCTTGACCACGCGCTTCTCGTTCTTGGCGTTCATCTTCTCGATCTTGAAGAGAAGCTTGTCGTCGATGTACGGGCCCTTCTTGATGGAACGTGACATGGCTACTTCGTCGCCTTCCCGCGCTTACGGCCGCGCACGATGTCCTTGTTCGAGTCCTTGTTCCGCTTGCGCGTCTTCACACCTTCCGGCTTGCCCCACGGGGTCGTGGGCGGACGGCCTCCCGAGCTTCGGCCTTCGCCCCCTCCCAGCGGATGATCCACCGGGTTCATCGCCACGCCCCGTACCTTGGGTCGCTTCCCCCGCCACCGGTTCGCGCCCGCCTTGCCGATGACCTGAAGCTCGTGATCCACGTTCCCCACCTGACCCAGCGTCGCCATGCATTCCCGTCGCACCATCCGCACCTCCGTCGATGGCAACCGGAGCGTCACGAAGGCCCCCTCCTTGGCGAGGACCTGGGCCCCGACACCGGCGGAGCGGACGATCTGGGCTCCCTTGCCCGGCTTCAGCTCGACGGCGTGGACGGTGCTGCCCAGGGGCATCTCGCCCAGGGGCAGCGCATTCCCGACCCGCGGGTCCGAGCCTGGTCCGGCCACGATCTGGTCGCCCTGGTTGAGGCCCACCGGGTGCAGGATGTAGCGCTTCTCGCCGTCCGCGTAGTGGATCAGTGCGATGTGGGCGCTACGGTTGGGATCGTACTCGATCTCCGCGACCTTGCCCGGCACGCCGTGCTTGTCCCGCTTGAAGTCGATCTTCCGGTACCGCCGCTTGTGGCCACCGCCCCGCCGTCGGGTTGTGATATGACCGTGGTGGTTGCGGCCGCCCTTCTTGCGCAGCGACTCCGTGAGCGACTTCTCCGGCGAGTCCCGCGTGATCACGTCGCTGGACGTGACCGACCGGAACCGCGTACCCGGTGTGATCGGCTTGAACTTCTTGATCGGCATCAGATCCCCTCGTACACGTCGATGCGCTCGCCTTCGACCAGCTTGACGATGGCTTTCTTGAAGCCGGGCCGCCTGCCGGTGCTCCGGCCGACGCGGCGAACCTTGCCGCGATAGCGCATGGTGTTGACCGCCCTGACCTTCACGTCGAAGAGCTCTTCGACCGCCCGTTTGATCTCGATCTTGTTGGCGTCCTCGGCGACGATGAACGTGAACGCATCCTGCTCATCGCCCAGCGTCGTGGACCGCTCGGTAACGACCGGCCGGATGACGACTTGACGCGCGCTACGCATGAGCCACCTCCCCCGCACGCTCCAGGGCCGCCGCATCCACCAGGACCGAATCAGCCCACAGGACGTCGTACGCCGACTCCTCCCCAAACGGCATCACCTGGACGCCCTCCAGGTTGCGGGCCGACTTCCAGATCTCGGGTCGGTACCCGTCGGTAAGGATCAGCACGTTTCCCATGACCTCGGCCTTCTCGAGCATGCCGACGATACGCTTGGTCCGCGGCGCGTCGAGCGTGAGCGATTCGACCAGCAAGAGACGCTCGTCCTGGGCCCTCGCATTGTACGCCGAGCGCCGCGCCAGCCAGCGAACCTTCTTTGGCACGTCCTGCTTGTAGTTGCGGTCGGGCGTGGGGCCGAAAACGCGGCCACCGCCCCGCCACTGAGGCGCCCGGATGGTGCCCTGGCGAGCCCGCCCCGTGCCCTTCTGGCGCCAGGGCTTTCGACCGCCGCCACGCACACGGGCGCGGTTCTTTGTGGAGGCGTTCGCCTGACGTTGATTGGCCAGGTAGGCCTTGACCGTCTGCCACATGGCCGGCTCGTGGACGACGCCGTCGAACAGCGCCTCGGGAAGCTCTTGCTCCCCGGTCCGCTCGCCGTCCATGGTGATGATCGGTGCCTTCATCCTCGTATGCTCCCGTCCCGTCCTACTGCGTCCGGATCAGGACCGTGGCGTTGCGCGCGCCCGGCACGGATCCCCGCAGGAAGATCAGGTTGCGTTCCGCGTCCACGCGCTCGACCCGAAGGTTCCGGGTGGTGTGGCGCTTGTTGCCCATCTGCCCGGGCATCTTCCGTCCCTTGATGACCCGCGACGGGTTGGTTCCCGGCCCGATCGAGCCCGGCGTCCGGGACTTGGGGTGGCCATGGCTCCCGGGGCGACCACCGAAGCCATGACGCTTCACCACGCCCTGGAACCCCCGTCCCTTCGTGGTCCCCGTGACCTTCACGCGCTGGCCGACCTCGAACTGTTCCACCGTCATATGCTGACCGGGCTCGTACTGACCCGAGTCCTCCACCCGGAACTCGCGCAGAACGGCCGGCGCAGACTCCAGCTCGGCCTTAGCGGCATGCGCGCGCTCCGCCCGTGACACGTGCTTGTCCTTGCGCTCGCCGAATCCGAGCTGGACGGCACTGTAGCCGTCCGTGGCGTCGGTCTTGACCTGCACCACGGGACAGGGACCGGCGTGGATCAGAGTGACCGGAACCAGCACGCCCTCCTCGGTGAAGAGCTGCGTCATCCCAAGCTTGCGTCCAATCAGTCCAGCCATGACCTCAGTCCACCTTGATCTCGACGTCCACACCGGCCGGAAGATCCAGCTTGGTCAGGGCATCGATGGTCTGGGGCCGGGAATCCACGATGTCGATCACGCGCTTGTGTGTGCGCTGCTCGAACTGCTCCCGGCTCTTCTTGTCGATATGCGGCGACCGCAAGACGGTCCACCGCTGGATCCGCGTGGGCAACGGGATCGGCCCACTCACCCGCGCGCCCGTCTTCTCGGCAGTCCGGACGATGTCCGACGCCGTCTGATCGATCACCGCGTGATCGAACGACTTCAGCTTGATCCGGATCTTATCCTGGGCCATCTCTCTTCGTCCTCTTCGCGTACTCATGTGGCCGGCTCGTCCTCGTCACGCCATCCGGCGTACGCGGCCTTCCGGGCTCGAC
>CAYXJH010000359.1:0-3759 GCA_964465415.1 uncultured Gemmatimonadaceae bacterium | reverse complement strand
GACGCGCGTGGACCCCGTCGAGACCCTCTCCGCCGATTGAACGGCCGGCGAGACCCGCCCGCGGCGGCGCTACTCAGTGGGTCGGACTGCGAGACGGGTCATGGCCGGCCGCGCGCCGGCCTGCACAAACCTCCGACCCCACGGCCTATCCGAACCGCCAGAAGCATCACCCTCCCGGCCGCATCAGCTGCCGAAAGGACGGGTAGTCCCGCAGGGATTGGAGGCACGGCATGAAGTGAGGGCGGGGCCAGTATGTGGCGCCCTGGGCGAACGCCTCGCGCAACATCGTCACCGCTTCCTCGGCCCGTCCGAGCTCGGCTGCGATACAGGCACGGAAGAACGTGTGGTTGCCCCAGGTGCGCGGTTGTCGCTGCGCGGCCAACCAGGCGTCGATCCGATCGACCTCCCCCCCGTCACCCTGCTGCGCGGCAAGCAGCCCCAGCATGCCTTGGAACCCGATGCTCTCCGGGTCCTCCGCCACCATCTCTCGAATCACCTCACCCGCCTCCTCCAGCTGCCCCATGAAGAGCAGCGCAGCCGCGTAGTCGCCTCGATAGGGCGCGGGCCCCGGACGGAGAGGATCCTCGTCGTGGTCCGGGTCGAGCCGAGCGGGTAAAGGACGTCGTCGATACCATTCGATCGCCTGGCCCACGATCTCCCGGGCCGCTGCCGGGTGGCCGTGGACCTCCAGCTCGAACCCGACCCGAAGCATCAAGGCGATCGGGGCAGGCGGACGCTGCTCAGGAAGGGCGAGCCGTGTATCGATAATCTCATTGACCTCGTCCACTCGGCCGAGCGCCGCGAGAGCCGTGGCCTCCAGTAGCAGGTACCGTGTTTCCTCGGGGTGCAGCGCCCGCGCCCGGCGCGTCACCCTGAGCTCACGCCGATGTTGCCCCACCACGTGATGCGCACCCGCCAGCGTTGTCCAGTAGGGGAAGTAGCCTCTCACCACGCCGCGACTCGGATCGATATCGGAAAGGACCCGGATCGCCTCGCGCGGACGGTTGAGCCGCAGGGACTCGACGCCCCATTGCACATGCGGATAGCTCCCCGGAGCCAGCGCCGCCACACGCCGGGCGGCCTCATAGGTTGCGAAGCGCTCCTCCCCACTCGCCGCGATCAGGAGATCCAGGCTCGCACGCTCGTACGGGGTAAGGCGATCCCGTGAGCGATCCAGGACCCGGACGATCGAGTCGGTGCGGGCGTGCTCGCTCAGGTTGGCGTACGCCCAGGCCATGGCCAGTTGTGGCGCGAGATAGCTGGAGTCCAGGGCCAGCGCCCGTTCGTAGTGGCGGATCGCGTCGCGCCAGGCGCCGGCGAGGAAGAAATCCCACCCGCCCGCGTAAGCGCTGTAGGCCTCGAAGCTGGGCGGTCGGCCGTAGTAGTGCTCCCCCGCCTCACGGGCGAGGCGGGTGTCGAGAATCGGTGCGAGCGCCCCCATTGTCTGCTGCCGAAGGCGCTCGATCGTCGCCATGGGCGAAGCGGCGTCGGCGGGCAGCGGCCCGAACGCCCACAATAGCCGGCCGCGGCGCGCATTGGTGATCTGGGTCTGGAACTGGAGCGAATCGCCGTCCACGTAGTAGGCCCCGGAGATCACAAGCCCGGCTCCCGTCTCCTCCGCCAGCGCACGGACCGGATCGATGCCCGGGTTCAGATCCATGCCGGCCTGGACGTGACGCGCAGAGCTGAGGGCCATACCGGCGGGAACCACGTCGACGGCGGTCTGTGACAGGCCCTGCGTGATCCAGTCCGCCACCATGGCACCCACGGGATCCAGGGAGGCATCGCCCGTTCGGTTCTCGAACGGGGCGACCACCACGCGCCGTGCCTCCATGGGGGAAGATGGACGCTCCCACGCCCAGATCGCCGCCAGCGACACCAGCGTCGCGCCGAGCCCCAGGGCGACCGTAGGCCGGAGAGCCGACCGGATGCTCGAGACGTGCGCCCGGCCGCCCTCCGCATGGCCGCGTAGGTCCGGGCGCGGATCAACCCCGGCGGGCGACGCGACCCTTAGGGCCCCCCGTTTCGAACGCCTCACTGGTCGGACGTCGGGCGCCGATCGCATCCGCTCCGCCAGCGCGGCGATCTCGGGGTCAGGCTCCGCGCCGAACTGGTTCTCGAGCAAGGCTGCGTGCAGTCCGGCTTGGCGGATCGCCGCCGCCCGGTCGCCCGCGGCCTCGAGCGCCGCCATCAGACGCAAGGTAACCCGCGCGCTGTACGGGTCCTCGGCGGCCAGCCGCCGCCACAGCCGCTCGGAGACCCGTACGTCGCCCCGCCGGGTCGCGTCCTCCGCCAAAGCTTCGAGCGAGCTCCGGTATTCACGGCCGAACCGCTCACGCTCCGTCGCAATCCAGTGCTCGAACTCGCCCGCTCCGGACAGGAAGAAGCCGTCCATGAACGGGCCTGAATACAGTTCGGCTGACCGTTCGTGATCCCCGGCTTCGAGCGCTTCCCGGAACGCGACCACATCCGATTCCACCACGTCCGACCCCAACCGCAGCTCGTCTCCCGCCGAGACCAGCGCCCCCTCCCCGAGCCGCCGCCGCACGGCGTGCACCGCCTGGTTCAGTAGGTTGCGGGCATGCTCGGCGTCGCGGTCGGGCCAGAGGTAGGCCAGCACCTTCTCTCGACCCAGCCCGGATGGGTGTGCCAGGCACACGAGAGCGAGCAGAGCCAGGCGATGGCGCTGTGCGGCCGGGCCCGCTATGACGCCGTTCTCGTCTTCGATGGAAACGCCGCCAAACAGCCTGAGGAAAGGCATAGAGTCGGGTGGAACGGGGGCAGAGACGGCACGCCCGACACGGCCGGGATCCCCACACCGGCCAACGAACGCGGTCGCCCCGCTGGGCCGGTGGCCACCGGGAGCGTCCCCGGTTGAGCGATCGCAAAGCGGCAGTAAATCGTCCGGCGCCAACATACGGGCGGCGGCCCGTGCGATCAACAGAGATCGGCGCAGGCCCACCGCCGGGATCTTCCCGGCCCACCCCAATCACCGGAGGTCCAAGATGAGCACTCCCTCGAAGGGCGCCGCACTGGTACTCGCCGGCCTGACCCTGCTGGTCGCCTGCTCCGAACGATCCCCAACGGCCGAGGTCGTGGAGGCCGACCACCACCACGGTACAATGATGCACAGCGCCCATGCCACACCGGAAGTACAGGAGACCATCGCTCAGCTGCGACGGTGGTCCGCCCCGTTCCACAATCTCCAGAAAGCCTTTGACGCCAACTACACCGTCAACATCGGGTGTATCGACGAGACGGTGGCGGGCGTGGATCCGTCGGTCGCACGCGGGATGGGCTACCACGTGACCCGTGGAGACGAGAACATCGTCGATGGTAGGGTCGATATCTTCCAGCCCCAGTTCCTGGTCTACGCGCCACACCCGAATGAAGCCAACATGTCGAAGGAAGAGCGCCTGGGCGCGGCCCGATTGGCGGCTTTCGACTACTTCGTGCCCGGGGACCTGTGGCCGCACGCAGACCCGCCCGAGTTCTTCGGCGAGCCGTTCCACTGGTCGGATGAGTTCCAGGGCTGGATGCGCCACATCTATCTCTGGTTCAACAACCCGGAGGGAATATTCGTGGACTGGAACGCCAAGGTCCCGCTCTGCGCCGAGTTGCTGAGCCCGTAACCGGAGCCTCGTCCAGCAAGCGCACGCGCAGCCCCCGGGAACATCGGGGCGGGCGGCGCCTTTGACGCCGCCCGCCCGGGGCCGTCTCGCTGAGGCCAGGCGGGAGGGTCACGTACCCCGTGAGGAG
>CAYXJH010000358.1:0-3771 GCA_964465415.1 uncultured Gemmatimonadaceae bacterium | reverse complement strand
GCGACGAGAGTCCCTCCCGGGAAGGCGGGGGCCGGCGCGGGAGGGCGCGCCGGGACGCGATCCGCGCCACGCTCGACGACCTGGACGAGCAGGTGCTCCGGCGAGCGCTCGACCCGGCCCGCCTGCTGGCCTATGACGAGCAGGCCATCGCGGCGCTGCGCCCTGATGGCAGCGGAGATGGGCCGCCGGATGGCCTCGCCGAGCGGCTGCGGGGGGAGGCCGAGGCGGCGCTGGGACGGGCGCTCCATGCGGTGGTCGACAAGGTCGCCCTCCCTCCCGGCGGCAATGTCCGCGACGACAGGACGTACGGACGGCCGCCAGCCGTCTTCGACGACACGGCGATCCTCGCCCTCGCCTGGCGCGCCACCGGCAACCGCCGATACGCGGAGCATGGCTCGCGCCTCGTCCGCCGGTGGTTCCTCGCGGCCGAGAGCCGCACGGCCCCTCACCTCCGCCACGGCTTCCACTACTTTCTCGACGCGGTGCGGCTGCTGCAGGACGCCGGGGTGATCGACGACGGCGAGCGGCGAGCGCTCGCGAAGTGGCTCGGGCAGTACCTGGCGTGGCTGCTCACCACCGGGCGGCTGGCCCGGGAGCGGCAAGCGAGGGACCACCGGGGGACCTGCTACGATCTTCAGGTGGCTGCCATCGCCGCCTACCTGGGCGACATTCCGGTCCTGGTCTCCACCTTCCGCACCAGCCGGGGGCGCCTGCTGGAGCAGCTCGCACCGGATGGCAGCCAGCCGCAGGAGCTCTCGCGGGCATTCTCCGCCCACTGCTGCTGCCTCAACCTCCAGGCGTGGGTCGATCTCGCCACCCTGGCGGAGCGTTCGGGCGATCCGCTCTGGGACTTCAGCGCGTCCGACGGGCGGAGCCTGAACCGGGCGTTGGAGTGGCTGCTCCCGTTCATGGGCGAGGCGGCCTGGCCCTTTGGCCAGGCCCGACCCTTCGATCGGGCGCGCTTCCTGCCGCTCCGCGCCGCCTGGCTGGCGCGCTGCGGAGAGCCCGCGGGTGGGGACCCGCCGTCCCCTCCCGATCGACAGCCGGCGACCCCCCTGTTCCCGCCCGGGGCCGGCATCAAGCCCTTCTGGATGCTGAGTTGCCGGCCGCCGTCGCGGACGGAGGCCAGGACTGTACACCGAGCTCCCCGGGCTCAGTCAGACCGAGCGGCGGTGCCGTGAGCCGCTCGGGGCCCAGCCGCCCCAGCGCCGGGGCCCATCGACGGGCGGCCACGGACCTTGCGTCCGGCAGCAAGCCTGGAAGCGAATCACAGTCTCAAGAGCGCGCGCAGCAGCGCTCGCCCCTTCTGCGCGGCGCGAGGCGCCGAAGGCTTCCCCGTCGGAGGGGATCGAATGGGGCGTGTCCGGGGAACACACCTGGTGAGAGGGGCCTGGCGAGGTTCTCGCCGCCGTCCCCCGGGTCCGCCCGCGCGTTCATGCGCATGATGGTGTGCCGTCTCGTGGCCGTCAGTCTGATCGCAATGGCCACCGCCTGCTCGGGTGTTGCCGTCACGCGCGAGGGGCAGAGGGAACCGCCGAGCTTGTTCATCGCGACTGCCTGGAGCGGCCATCCCGTGGGATTCGATCTGCTCACTCGGGCCGGCCGTCAGTTCGTGGCCTTCTACGATGCAGAACGATACATGACCGTGGCGTCGCGCCTCGTGGGCGAGGATCAGTGGAAGTTCAAGCGGCTTCCGAGCCGGCTCGGCTGGGACAGCCACAACCATGTGACGCTGGCAATGGATGCGAACCGCCAGCTCCACGTGGCCGGGAACATGCATGCGACGCCGTTGACGTACTTCCGCACGACCCGCTCCCTGGATATCGACAGCCTCACGCAGGTCCCCCAGATGGTGGGTCGGGAAGAAGATCGCGTCACCTACCCGCGTTTTCTGGTCGGTCCGGCCCAGGAGTTCCTCTTCACCTATCGGCACGGCGGCAGCGGTAACGGCGACATCTACGTCAACGTCTATGATGTAGCCACGAAACGCTGGGCGCGATTCCTCGACACCCCGCTGCTGGCCGGGGAGGGGAGCCGGAGCGCCTACGAATACGGGCCCGTCCGGGATCGCCACGGCACGTATCACCTGACGTGGAGGTGGCGGGACACTCCAGATGGCGCAACCAATCACACACTCTCGTACGCGCGGAGCCGGGACCTGAGGCAGTGGGAGACCAGCGGCGGCATGCCCCTCGGATTGCCGATCACGCTGACGACCGGTGAGGTCGTCGATCCAGTGCCGCCCCGGGGGGGGCTTCGCAGCCAGAGGCTCGGCTTCGACGCCGCGGATCGCCCGATCATCAGCTACCACAAGTACGACGCCGCCGGCCTGCTACAGCTCTACAATGCCCGGCGGGAGGACGATCGGTGGCGGATCTACCAGGCCAGTACGTGGAGGGACCGCTGGGAATTCGGAGGGTGGGGCTCGGGTCCATCCAATGTGAGGTTCACCCACGTGCGGGCGCGATCCGATGGCGCGCTGGTCCAGACCTACTGGCACTGGAAGGAGGGCGGCGGGATGTGGACGCTCGACCCCCGCACGCTGCAACCCGTCGAGGCTGGACCGCTGCCGGGTCGCCGGGCGCTCGGCGCGATCTGTGACGCGACGTCACCCGTGCCCGAGATGGAGGTCCGCCTCCGGCACGGCCGTGGCGCGCTGACCCCCGCACGGAATCGATACGCCCTGCGGTGGGAGACGCTGCCCGTCAACCGCGACCGGCCCCGGGCCGAGTCACCTCCGCCGACCGAGCTGCGGCTGTACGAACTGCCTTGGACCGTGACGCCGTTCGGCTGTCTCGCATCCGATCGCCCTCGCCGCATGGACGGGTGACGATGAAGCGACTGCGCGCCCGACCGGCCGCCGCCGAACGACGCAGCTCGCGCGTGATCGTGCGCTCGACCGGACGGCGCCGCCGGCAGCGGGCGGTCCGCCGGTACCGGAGAACCGGGTGGGCGGCGCCGCTACCCCCGCTTCTGAGCGAAGCCCCACCCTCGGTCGGCGAAGCAATTGGGGTAGTCCGGGTGCTCCCGGACGAGCAGCTCGAATACCTTGAGCACTTGGGGCGTCGTCACGAAGTCCTCAGGGAGTGCCAGCGTCTCGGGCTTCTTCCCCAGCGTCGGGCTCGTGGCCATGGTCCACCGCAGATCGTCGAAGATCAGCCAGCCTCCGGGCCGGAGCAACTTGTCGACGAGAAAGAAGGCGAACCCCGTCACATCCCAGGTATGGCCGGCATCCAGGTACACCAGGTCGTACGTCGGCCGCCGTGGCGACTCGATCATTCGCATCAGGCGCCAGGTGAACGAGCGGGGCTCGTAGTAGATCTCGACGAGGTGCTGGAGCCCACACTTCAGGAGGAGCTCTTCGATGCACGGGGAGCGTTTCCGGGCGGATTCGAGGTCGATCGTGGTGACGTGGCCACCCCCGAGCTGCGCCACGGTGGCGGCGATGTAGCAGGTTGAGACACCGTGTGCGAACCCGAGCTCCAGCACTCGCCGCAGCGTGTGCTGCTGGATCAACGTCCCTATTCGACGCGCCTGATCAAGAGACATGAACGGGACACCGGAAACGATCGTGCTCACCCGTTCGATTTCCGCAAGGTCGACTCCACGTGTCATGTCCCTCTTCCCCTTGTCTCGTCGCCGTCCAGACCCCGCCGCTGACCGCCGGCGCGAGCTCCGCGCCCTCCGGGTCACGGCTCGGTCACCGTCGAGCCGCCGTGGAATCACGTCCAGCGTACAACGAAGCCCTCGTTGGCCGGGGCCCCGCGGCCG
>CAYXJH010000357.1:0-3773 GCA_964465415.1 uncultured Gemmatimonadaceae bacterium | reverse complement strand
ATTTACTGGGGCGCGCGCGGGGAGATACAGATGACGGGGGTGCGGACGGGGGTGCTGGAGCAGGGGGGTGGGCCCGGGGTCCGGTGGGCCGTGTGGCCGCTGGCGGTGGCGGCGTTGCTGGTGGTGGTGGCGGTGCTGTCGGCGCAGCCGGCGGCCGGGCAGGTGGTGGGGCAGGTGGCGGGCACGGCGGCGGCGTTTGCGGACCCACCGCGCGGCGCGAGCCTCGTCCACGGCCGGGTCACGACGGCTTCGTCGGGTGAGGAGTTGAGCGGGGTGTCGGTGGAGCTGGTGGAGCTCCGGCAGCGCCGATTGACGGATGGCGGCGGGCGGTTCTCGTTCGGCGGCGTGCCGACCGGAACGTACACGTTGCGGTTCCAGCGGATGGGTGTAGCGCTGACGGACCGGACGGTGGTGGTCCGGGGCGATGCGCCGGTCTCGGTGGAGGTGGTCCTGGGTGAGGAGGCGGTGGCGCTGGCGCCGGTGCTGGTGCTGTTGGAGCGGACGCGGCTGGTGGGCGATCCGGCGCTGGCTCGCCGGGTCCCGGGCTCGGCGCACGTGATCGACAGCCAGTCCCTGTCGGAAGCGAAGCTTCCGTTCGACGACGTGGGAGGGATCCTCCGTCAGGTTCCGGGCGTGAACGTCCAGGAGGAGGAGGGTTACGGTCAGCGGCCGAACATCGGGATGCGGGGGACCGGGACGGAGCGGAGCAGCAAGGTGACGGTCATGGAGGACGGGGTGCTGATCGCGCCTGCGCCATACTCCGCGCCGGCGGCGTACTACTTCCCGACGATCGGACGGATGGAGGCGGTGGAGGTCCGTAAGGGCTCGAGCCAGGTGAAGTTCGGCCCTCGTACGGTGGGTGGCGCGCTGAACCTGGTATCGGCGACGGTGCCGTCCGCGCTGCGGCTATCCGTGGACGCCGCGGGCGGGCATGACACCTCGGGCAAGCTGCTGGCCCGCGCGGGTGACTCCTACCGGTACGGTGGCTGGCTGGTCGAGACGTATCAGCTCCGCACCGACGGGTTCAAGGAGCTGGACGGCCCGGGCGACACGGGGTTCCGCCTGTCCAACTACATGGCGAAGCTCCGGGTGAACACGGACCGTGAGGCTCGTGGCGCCTACCAGGAGCTGGAGCTGAAGCTGAACCGGTTCGACGAAGTCGCGAACGAGACGTACCTGGGCCTGACCGACCGGGACTTCCAGGCGACGCCGTTCCGCCGCTACGCGGCGAGCCAGCTGGACGTGCTGACGGCGGAGCAGTCGCAGATCCAGCTTCGTCACTTCGTTCGCCCTAACGAGTGGCTGGACCTGACGACCGTCGCCTACCGCAACGACGTCTTCCGCAACTGGTACAAGCTCCAGAGCGTGATGGGTCGCGGCCTCGCCGCGGTCCTGTCGGACCCGGACGCCTACGCGGAGGAGATGGCGGTGCTGGCGGGCGGCGAGAGCATGGACGATGCGCTACGCATACGCGCGAACCATCGAGACTACATGGCGCAGGGGGTCCAATCGACGCTGGGGCTCCGGTTCCGGACGCTGGGCGCGTCGCACGACCTGGAGGTCGGCGTCCGGCTCCACGAGGATCAGGAGGATCGGCTCCAGAACGAAGATGGCTACCGGATGGTGGGCGGCCAGATGTTCCTGACCCACGAGGGCGCCATCGGCACGCAGGACAACCGGATCGGCCACGCCCGGGCCACGGCGGTCCATGTCCAGGACCACATCACCCTTGGTCGGGTCACGTTCACGCCCGGCGTGCGACACGAGTCCATCCAGTTCACCCGCACCGACTATGCGTCGGGCGACGCGGAGCGGGCCGAGCCCGTCGGCGTGCGGAAGAACTCGGTCAGTGTCTGGATCCCGGGCGTGGGCGCCAGCATGCTGCTGAGCGAGAACGCTCGCGTGTTCGCCGGGGTGCACAAGGGCTTCGGCCCTCCGGGTCCTGGCGCCCATGAGGACACGAAGGCCGAGACCAGCGTGAGCTACGAGCTCGGCTCGGACCTATACGTCGGCGCAACGGCGCTACAGCTGGTCGGCTTCTATTCCGACTACGACAACATCCTGGGCGCGTCGACGCTCTCGTCCGGAGGCGATGGCAGCGGCGACCTGCACAACGGCGGTGCCGTGGACGTGTTCGGGATCGAGGGCGTCGCGGAGACGGATCTGCTGGGCGGTCGGTCGACGTTCGGCCGGGTGCCCGTCCGGGTCGCTTATACCTGGACCCGGGCCGAGTTCCGGACCGATTTCGCCAGCAGCTACGCCCCATGGGGAGCTGTGACCGTTGGCGACCGGCTCCCGTACTTGCCGGAGCACCAGGTGCACGGCAGCGTCGGCCTGGACCGCAATGCCTGGAAGCTGCGCGCGGCGGCCGTCCACAACGGCGCCATGCGGACCATGGCCGGGCAGGGCGAGCTCACGCCCGAGCAAGCCACCGACGCGGTCCTCGTGCTGAACCTCTCGGCCGAGTATGCCGCGACGCCGTGGGCATCGGTCTACGCGTCGGTCCAGAACCTCACGGATGAGCGCTACGTAGTCGCCCGTCAGCCTGCCGGCGCCCGGCCGGGCTTGCCGCGGACCATGCAGGTGGGTGTGCGGGTGGGCGTGCGGTAGGTCGACGCCGCTGGGCTGCGTCGCGCGGCGGCCTCAGCCGCCAAAAAAAAGGGTCGGGGCGGGCGCCTCAACGCCCGTCCCGACCGTCGACCATCGCCCCCAGCACCCGCTCCACCAGGCCACCCATCGTCCCGGAATCGATCCACCTCGCCACGATCACGAGGTCGTTCTCCGGGTCGCAGTAGATCATGTTGGCGCCGGCTCCAAGGTGGACCCACGCGGACTCGGGCGCGCCGGGGAATCGCTCGCGGCCGGTGTTGAGGAAGAAGTTCATGAAGCCGTAGCCGGGATTGGCGGCGGTGGGCGACGTCGCCAGATCGAGCCATTCAGCGGGCAGGAGCTGGTGGTCCTCCCAACGGAAGCGGCGGAGGGTGAGGAGTCCGAAGCGCGCCTGGTCGTATGCGTTGATGAACAGCCCGCCGCCCCAGTGACCGCCGCCGCTGGGGACCTGGATCCGGGTCCCATCCAGGGTGATCCACGACGTCTCGTAGCCGTGCCACTGCCAGCTCTCGGACGCGCCAATGGGGCGCATGACCCGGTCCCGGACCACGGCCTGGGGTGGTTCCCGCAGCACCAGGGTTGCGGCCAGGGCCAGGAGATTGACGCGGGTATCGTTGTACGCGTACACACTACCGGGCTCGTTCCGCGCCCTCGTCAGCCACGCTTCCGGCTCGGGGCCCGGTCGGTCCGACCAGTCCGGCTTGCCCCAGAGCGTGCCCGCCCAGTCGCTGGTCTGGCGGAGCAGGTGGTCCCAGGTGATCCGGCGATGGCGCTCCGCGTCGAAGAGCGTGGTCGGGCGAGCCGTGCCGCGTCCGCCGCCCGCTTCCCGACCCGCCTCTCCATCGCCCGGCGGGAGGACCAGCGGGCCCAGGTAGGGCCCCACAGGATCGTGAACATCCCGGACCAACCCGTCCGCCCATGCCAGGCCAACGGCGACCGAGACGAAGCTCTTCGTCACGCTGAACGTCATGTCGACCCGGTCCGGCTCGCCCCACTCCGCCACGATGTAGCCGCCGCGCAGGACCAGCCCCGTCGGGTCGCCCCGCGAGCCCAGTGGGCCTATGGGCTCGCCGAACGGCTCCCGGGCGAATCCCCGCCAGTGGGCCTCCAGCAGATCCCGTGGCGCAGCGGTCTCGCTGGCCCTGGCGAAGTCCACCGCGGCG
>CAYXJH010000356.1:0-3778 GCA_964465415.1 uncultured Gemmatimonadaceae bacterium | reverse complement strand
CTGCTGCGCGCTCACAGCGAGGGCGGGCCGCTGGATCGTCTCGCGGCCGACGTCATGGGCCCGCTGCTCGGAGGTCGCGGGGCGGCCGCGGACCCGGCCACGGCGACCACCGACATGCCCGCGGATCGCTACGAGATCCTGGAGAAGCTGGGCCATGGCGGCATGGGTGTGGTGTATCGGGCGCGGGACACGCGGCTTCAGCGGGACGTGGCGCTCAAGTTCCTGCCCCCCCACCTGAGCGCGGGTGAGGCGGCACGGCAGCGGTTCCTGGCCGAGGCGCGGGCGGCCGCGGCGCTGGATCATCCCAACATCTGCACCATCCACGAGGTCGGCGAACGGAAGGACGGGGGCCTGTTCATCGCCATGCCGCTGTACGACGGCGAGACCCTGGACCGTCGACTCTCCCGCGGCCCACTCCTCTGGCAGGAGGCGGTGGACGTGACGAGGCAGGTGGCCGAGGGACTGGCCCGGGCGCACGAGGCGCGGATCATCCACCGGGACATCAAGCCCGCGAACCTGTGTCTCACCGCGGAGGGGATCGTCAAGATCCTGGACTTCGGGATCGCCAAGGTGGCGGACGCGGCGTTGACCGGCGGGGGCCATGTCGTGGGGACCGCGGCATACATGAGCCCGGAGCAGGCGAGCGGCCACGCGGTAGACCACCGCACCGACCTGTGGTCCCTCGGTGCCGTCCTCTTCGAGATGCTCACGGGCGAGCGGCTGTTCCGGGCCGAGGGTCAGGATGCGGTGCTGGCCGCGATCCGCTCCGCCGACCCCGTGGCCCTCGGTCGTCTCGGCGGCACGGCTCCCGCCCCGGTCATCCGCGTGGTCGAGCAGCTGCTCGCCCGTCGACCCGCGGACCGCCCGCCGACGGCGGCAGCGGTCATGGATCGGCTTCGGGACGCCACCACCGCGAACCATGACACGGTGGAAGCCGCAGTCACCACGGCGGACCTGCCGCCGGAAGGGGAACGTCGCCAGGCCACGGTCGTCGTCATGTCGGTGTTCGGGTATTCCCGGCTCGTCGAGGTCATCCCGCCGGCCGACCTGGAAGCGCGGCTCGGAAGGCTCCGCTCCGCCGTCGACGACGTCGTCCGCCGGCATGGCGGGACGCTGAACGAGTTCACCGGCGAACGGGTCGTGGCCGTGTTCGGTGTGCCGGTCACCCACGAGGACGACGTGCTGCGAGCGGTGCGCGCCGTATCCGATCTGCACCACCTCGCGAGCCTGGACGCCCACGATCCCGGCGAAGAGCGCCTGGAGCTGCGGTGCGGAATCGCCACGGGGACCCTGGTCGCGCAACATGCCGATGGCGATGGCCGGGTCTACCGCCTCGCGGGGGAGCCCGCCCTCGTGGCGGGCCTCATGGCCGGAAAGGCGAAGCCGGGGGAAGCGCTGCTGGATGACTCGAGCGCTCGCCGGGTCCGCGCCCGTTTCGCGCTCGCCGACGCCGGCACGGTGCCACCCCACGACGACGGCGAGGAGCTCCGCGTCTTCCGGCTCGACGGTCGAGCGGAAACCGCGCCGCGCTCCTCGCCGGCGGCGGCGCGCCTCACGACGTACACCGGTCGGGAGCGCGAGCTCGAGACGCTGGTGTCCAGGTTCGACCAGGCCGCGGCCGGTGAAGGCCAGATCGTGACGATCGTGGGTGAGGCGGGCGCGGGAAAGAGCCGGCTGATGCACGAGTTCCTGGATCGGATTCGCGAACGCACGGACGCGGTCGTGCGCGGACACTGCGAGTCCTACACCGCCAGCCGTCCGTATCTGCCTTTCGTCCAGGTGCTGCTCGGCATACTGGAGCTCGACGTCGAACAGGGCAGCCCGCTGACGGACGAGGACGTCGTCGACGCGGTCCGGGAGGTCGACCCCCAGCTCGAGCCGTTCGCTCCCTTCTACCTGCACCTCCTGTCCGTCCCCACCGACGCGTGGGGGCTGCCGCGACATCTCCAGGGCGAGCAGTTCCGGGCGGGCATGCGGGAAGCGCTCGGCGCGCTTGTCACTCTGGCATCCGAACGCGCGCCCCTGATCCTGATCCTGGAGGACTGGCACTGGGTGGACGAGGCGTCGAACGAGGTCCTGAAGCAGCTGACGGAGGTGCTGGCCTCGTACCCGCTGCTCGTCCTGCTGGCCTACCGTCCGGATCATGGCACCGACTGGGACAGCATGCAGCCGCGTACGTTGATCCAGCTGGGGCCTCTCAACGTCGGGGACTCGGCGAGGATGCTCGCGGCGATGCTGGACGTGGCCGAAGAGCCGACCGACATCGCCTCGATCCTGAACGAGCGTGCGGGTGGGAACCCGTTCTTCCTCGAGGAGCTCTGCCAGACCCTCCAGGAGACCGGCGTGCTCCAGGTGGAGCACGGACGCGCCGTGCTGGCCGGCGCGCACCAGCCACTCCACCTGCCCAGTACCATCCAGGGGGTGATCCGTACGCGCCTGGACCGGCTCACTCCGCGGACCCGCGAGGTCGTCCGCTCCGCCGCCGTGCTCGGTCGCGACTTCGCCCTGCCGTTGCTCGAGCGCCTCGGCCACGACCGCTACGCCGTGGACCAGGCCCTGGATACGCTCAAGCAGCTCGGCATCCTGCAACAGACGCGGGTCGCGCCGGAGCCCGCGTTCCGGTTCAAGCACGTGCTCACCCAGGAGGTCGCCTACGACACCCTGCTGCTCCACCAGCGGAAGATGGTCCACCGCAGGGCGGGCGAAGCGATCGAGGCACTGTACGGCGACCGGCTCACGGAGCAGGCGGCGAGGCTCGCCCATCACTTCAGCCGCGCCGAAGTCTGGTTGAAGGCGGTCCACTACGGCCGCACGGCCGCCACGCGGGCGCAGGAGCTGAGCGAATTCTCCGACGCCCTGTCCACCCTCGAGGCGGTCGGCGAGTGGCTGGACCGGCTCCCCGCAGACGACCAGCGTCGCGAGATCGAGATCGAGACCCTACTCCAGCAGGAGGAAATCTGTGAGACCCTGGGGCAGCGCGGTCGACAGCAGCAGCTTCTCGATCGGGTCAACGAGCGGATTGATGCGCACTCGGACCCGGCACGACGGATCGAGGTGTACCGGCGCCAGGGCGACGTGTACACGTTGCTGCGCCGTTTCGCCGAAGCCCGTCAGGCTCTCGATGCCGCGCTCGCCCTGGCCCGGGAGGCTGGCGATCCGGCCGCCCAGGGGCACGTCCTGCGAAGCCTCGGGCTCACGTGCTGGCACCGGGGTGAGGTGGACGAGGCGCTGGACCACATCGAGGAAGCGCTGCGGATCGATCGGGAGCGAGGCGACGATGAGGCCACGATCGCGGACCTCACGAATCAGGCCCAGGTCCTGAAGGACCAGGGCGCGTACGGGAAGGCGCTGGCGTCCCTGGAAGCCGCCCTGGAACTGCTGGAGACCGTGCAGAACGACCTGAAGAAGTCGTACGTGCTGCACCACATGGGCAACATCCATCGCCTCCGGGGGGACACGGACGAGGCGCTGGAGGTCCTGCATCGGGCGGACGAGCATGCCCGCCGGCGACACCTGCCCATCCAGCGCTCGTTCCATCTCACCGCCATCGCCCACATCCGGCTGGCGCAGGGGCGCATCGAGGAAGCGATCGGAGTGTACCAGGAGGCCGTGAAGGTGGCCCGGAGCGCGCGCTACGCCGAGGGCCTGGCGCAGTCGCTCCGACCGCTCGGTGAGCTTTTGGCGGGTGTGGGCCGGGAACGGGAGGCGCTGCCCTTCCTCGAGGAGGCCGCGGAGCTGTTCGGGCAGCTGGGCAATGAACGCGGCGAGGCCGACGTCT
>CAYXJH010000355.1:0-3799 GCA_964465415.1 uncultured Gemmatimonadaceae bacterium | reverse complement strand
TCGTGGACTCGGTGGCGGCGCCCATCGCGGTGCTCGCGCCGATCTCGACGTGGGTCGGCTTCGAGATCTCGCGTATCCAGGACTCGCTGGCCACCACCGCCGCCCAGGTCGTCGACCCGGCGCTCCAGGCGGAGCTGCTGGCCGGGGCCGCGAATCCGTTCAACGTATTCCTCCACTCGATCCCGTACCTGTTCTACCCCATCTTCGCCATGATGCTGGTGCTCATGATCGCGCTGACGGGCCGCGAGTTCGGCCCCATGTGGACGGCGGAGCGCCGGGCTTTGTCGGGCGGCGGCGTCTTCCGTCCGGGCGCCACGCTGGCCGCGGACGTGGCGTCGGACCTGGGCGAGGCGGACGCGGACACGCCTCGCCGCTGGTACAACGCCATCGTGCCCATCGCGACGGTCGTGCTGGTGGCGCTGGCCGCGCTGTGGCATACGGGTGCCCAGGCGCTGGAGGGGGAACAGTACGGGATCCGGGAGGTGATCGCCGAGGCGGACCCGTTCAACTCCCTGCTCTGGGCCTCGTTCGCCGGCGGCGCAATGGCCATGATCCTGGCGGTGGCGCAGCGGATCCTGTCGGTGAAGGACGCGCTGGGTGCGTGGGTCGGCGGCATGCGGGCCATGCTCATGGCCGTGGTGATCCTCGTGCTCGCCTGGGGGCTGGGTGCCACGACGGGCGCGTTGGGCACCGGCCCGTACCTGGCCGCGCTGCTGGGCGACGCCCTCCCGCTCTGGTCGTTGCCCGTGCTGGTCTTCATCGTGGCGGCGCTCACGGCGTTCGCCACGGGCACCTCCTGGGGCACCATGGCGATCCTATTCCCCGTCGTGGTCCCGCTGGCGGTGGCCATGGGGGCGGGGGTGGGCTTCGCCGGTGGCGACGACTATTCCATCCTGCTGGGCGCCATCAGCTCCATCATGGCGGGCGCGGTGTTCGGGGACCATGCATCGCCGATCTCGGACACCACGGTCATCAGCTCGATGGCGTCGGCGTGCGACCACATCGACCACGTCCGGACCCAGCTCCCGTACGCGCTGCTGGCGGCCGCCGTGGCCATGCTGGTGGGCGACCTGCCCACGGCCATCTGGGGCATCAATCCGGCGATCTCCCTGGCGGTGGGGCTGGTCCTGATCTACCTGGCGCTGCGGGTCCTCGGCCGACCGGTGGAAGACGACGTCGTGACCGGATCGCCCCGGGCCGATGGCGAACGAGCGGTATCCGCTTCGCCGTAGCCCGTGAGCTCCACGTAGCCGCGGCCGCGGACCGGCCTGCCTTCCCGCTGGCCGTGGACGCGGACCGCGCCCTCCCAGTAGCGGAACGAGAGGTCCACCTCCTGATCCCGGAGCGCCGGCTCGATGCGGAGGTCGAGGTCCAGGTCCGGCGCCCGGAGACGCCAGCCGGAGGGGTAGGCGTGGCCGGCGGGGCTGCGCCAATCGCCTGTGGTCTCGATCCGGACGTCTTCCACACCCAGCCGGGTGGACGAGCCGTCGGCGGCCACGAACGAGCCGCTGTCGAGGGGGTCGCGGGAGCCGTCCTTGCGGCGGAGCTGGAAGAACATGAGCTCCGTGAGATCATCGAGCTGGATGGAGAACCAGTCCCACCCCTCCAGGTCGGCTCCGAGCGCGCTGGTACCCCATTCCCGATCCAGCCATGCCCAGCCCTCGGCGGCAATCGCCTCCCCTCCCACGCCCACGGTCCCCCGGGCCGCGAGCCGGGTCAGCGAGTAATAGTACGACGCGTTGCCCGGCTCCGGGCCTTTCTGGCTGAGCCCGTCGTCGCCCTGGAATACCATGGGCTTGGCCGGCTCGAGGACCAGGTCGATGGACACACCGCCTTCGGCGGCGCGCAGCCGGAACGCGGGCAGGGCCGGCGAGGCGCTCGGCGAGGCATGCGCCTCCGCGACCCACTCGCCCACGTGGACCCGGAACGGGTCGGAGCGCGCCCCCGCCAGGCCGACGGCGCCGCGGTCGAGGCGCTCGAAGGCGTGGAACCGGCGTCCCTCGACGTCCGTCACGGCGAAATGGGCCATGTAGACCTGGTTCGTGGCCCAGTCCGACGCCAGCCCGGATGCGTGATCGAGGGTGCCCGGCCGCAGGGCGCTGCGGAAGAACGTGAGCTGGAACCCGAATTCGCGATCGCCCGGCCCGGTCAGGTTCCCGGTGAAGTACCACCACTCGTGGCGGTAGTCGGGGTGGGGGCCGTGGTCCTCCGGGAACCGGAGTTCGCGGGGCCGCTCGGCGCGGGCGAAGCCTGCGGTGTCGGCGCCGGCCAGGACCTCGACGGCGGAAAGGGAGGCGCGGGCCGGTCCCGGCTGGTCGCACGCGCTCGAGCCCAGGACGAGGGCCGGAAACAGGGCCACGGCCAGGCGTCGGCTACCAGGCATCATTCGCTCCTCAGCGCCTCCGCAGGCGAGGTCCTGGACATCCGCCACGCCGGATAGATGCCGGCGAGGAGCGAGGCTCCGATCGCCAGGGTGAGCGCCTGGAGGAAGACGCCCGGCTGAACGACCATATCGACGGACCACCCGAACGACCGGCGGTTGACGAACTCGACCATGAGGACGGCCAGGCCCAGGCCCAGGGGTAAGGCCATGAGGCCGCTGGCGAGGCCCATGAGTCCGGTCTGGGACCCGACCATGGTCCAGACCTGGCCGGGCGTGAGGCCGTTGGCGCGCAGGACGCCCAGCTCCCGGGCACGCTCGAGCTGGAGCGCCATGAGGGCGCTCAGCACCCCGACGAACGCGACGATCAACGCGAGCATCCGGAGGACCTGGGTGATGGCGAACGTCCGGTCGAACACGACGAGGGACACGTCGGAAAGCCGCTGCTGCGATCGGATGGACAGGGCCTGGACCGACCCGGTCGTCCGCTGGAGGCGCTCGATCACCGCGTCGCTGTCGGCGCCCTGTGTCAGGACGAGCGCCACGCTGGTCACGGTCGGGTCGTCCCAGCGGTCCCGGAAGCCCGCATAGCTGATCATGACCACGCCGCGGTCGGATCCGTAGTCGCGAAACACACCCGCGATCGGCAACGCTTCGAGACCGCGTTCCGTGGTGAGCCGCAGCGTGTCGCCCGCGCGGACACGACGGTGGTGGGCAAAGGGCTCCGACACGAGCAGGACCCGGCCGGCGACGAAGTCGTCCCAGAACACCCGGGCGTCTCCCTCCATGAAGTCGAAATGGTCACGGAGCCGGGAGTCGATCCCGATGGCCACGAGGTCCACGGAGCCCGCCGGCGACGGCACGTCGACGCGGCGGTAGAGCCGAGTCTCCGCGACGGAGGGATCGGCGCTCAGAAGCGCCACGGCCTCCGGCGCGATCCGGCCGGGTCCGCCTCCGGCCGGCCGGACCGGCGAGACGTAGACATCGGCCGAAAGCGCCCGATCCAGCCAGTGGACCAGACTGCCGCGGAAGCTGCCGATCATCACGGCGACGCCGATGGTGACCGCGACGGCCACGGTCAGCGCTGCGATGGCGGGCGCGGTCCGGCTCAGGCTGGCAGACACTCCGCTGGCCGCCATGCGGCCCAGTACCCCGAATGCCGATCCGGCGATCGGCCGTAGCAAGCGCATGAGTAGCACGGTGGCGTGCGGTGTGAGCAGCGCGGCGCCGATGATGACGGCGAAGAGCCCCGCGAAGCTGGCATCCACGCCACGCGAGAGGAGAAGGACCACCATCCCGGCGCCGATCATGAGCAGCCCGGCCAGGGAGAGCCGTGGCAGGAAGTGCCGGAGCCGGCCCTCGAGCTCCGAGCGCAGGAGGGCATGTCGGGGGTGGGTGCCGGCAGCCTCGAGCGCCGGC
>CAYXJH010000354.1:0-3805 GCA_964465415.1 uncultured Gemmatimonadaceae bacterium | reverse complement strand
CCACTCGCCGGGGCGGTCGAGGCCCTCATAGACGTTGTCGACGAAGTAGCGCGCCGCGCGCCCCGCCGCGTGCATGCTCGCGGCATTGCCGAAGCGGGTCGCGTAGAACGGTTCCATGGCCGCACGTGCCTCCGGACGGACCGGAGTGGTGGCGGCGTGATCGAGATAGGTCATCGTGGGCTCCATACGGAGCGATAATAACCCGCGGCCCCATCGAGGGTCCGTCCGCGTCAGGCTCGACCGACGGTGGTCATCGGCCGACCCATGCTGCTATATTCAGCACGGTGAGCAATCGCAGAGTTCCGCCACTGCCGTCCGAGCATCCGGGGCACTTCTTCGCCACGGTCCACGGCACCGTGTTCGGTGATCGCTGGGAGCGCTTGAACACCCTACAGTCCGGTGACGAGCTGGTGCTTCTCCCTGACCCCCCGGTCACCGACGACCCGGGCGTATGGGTCCACCGTCGTGACGGGGCCATCATTGGCCACCTGCCGCCGGAGATCGAGGCATGGCTGGGGCCGTGGATGCTGAGGGGTGGTGCCGTCACGGCTACCGCCGTGCGCGTTTCGGGTGCGGAGGTGCCGAGCTGGCGACGCGTCCTCCTCGAAGTGCGCTGCCAGGAGTAGCTTCGCGGCGATCCGTGAGGAACAGCCGCCCGCTCAGAAGCTTGCGACGGGCAGGCCGACCAGTCCGTCCACGGCGACCGTTTCGCGCGTCCAGAACGGCTCGCCGTATTCGACGCGTATGAGCCCTCCGTAATAGGCGGCGTGGACCCGTAGCTGCTCGCCCAGACCCCTCCTGCCACCGCCGTACACCTCGCCCATGGCCGTCTTGCCTTCGAACTGGGAACCGTAGGCGAAGATCGCGTCCAGCTTCCGGTCCATGTAGTCGCTGATGTCCACGACGAACGTCGGCTTCGGCGCGTGCTCGCGGTAGCTCATGGCGTACACCACCTTGCGAGGCCGGAACGCCTCGCCGGCCACGGGCGCCCGCCGGAGCCCCGCCAGGAACGCCGCGTCGTATCCGAGCCGGCTCGCCGCCTCGTGGTCGGGATGCCGCCCTTCGGGCAACATCAGCACGATGGTGTCCGGACGCAGCTCGCGGAGGATCGCGGCCACCCTGTGGCGCGCTTCGACCGTGTTCTCCAGGGCGCCGTCCGGCAGACCAGCGCTCCGCCGTACGGCGAGGCCCAGGATGTCTGCAGCGCGCGCGGCCTCGCCGGCCCGAAGGTCGGCGGTGCCAGCGGACCCGGCTTCGCCGCCGCTCAGATCCAGGACCCCGGTGCGACGACCTACGTCGGCCGCGCGGATCAGACTGCCGCCGCAGATGAGCTCGGCGTCATCGGGGTGGGCGACGATGGCAAGGAGGTCGAGCGGCGCGCTCATTCGTAGCGGAGCGCTTCCACCGGGTCCATCCGCGACGCGCGCCACGCGGGCACGAGGCCGAAGAGTACGCCGGCGATCGCGGCCATGATCAGCGCGGCGACCACGGCGCCCGGCTGCACCACGGCCGGCACCGGACTCACGGACCGGATCAGCCAGGCCGCGCCGGCACCGAACAGGAGCCCCGCCATGGCGCCCACCACGGTGAGCGTGGACGCCTCGAACAGGAATTGCCACAGGATCTCGCCGCGCCGGGCGCCCAGGGCCTTGCGCACGCCGATCTCCCGGGTCCGCTCCGTCACCGAGATCATCATGATGGCGATCACACCCACACCGCCGACCATCAGCGCGACCGACGACAGCCCGATCATCACGATGAAGAAGATGCCGGTGATCCTGTTGAAGGTGGCCAGGATCTCCTCCTGGCGGATGATGGCGAAGTTGTTCGGTTCAGCGGGGCGGAGGCCCCGCATCCCACGCATGGCTGCGACGACCTGGTCCATGGCCTGCGCCTGCGTCGAACCGTCCGCCGTGACGATCAGCGCTCGCAGGAAGTCCGGGTTAGTACCGAGGTGCTTGAGCGAGGCGGTGTAGGGGACGACGATATAATTCGTGTTCGCGTCGCCGAAGATGTTGCCGCGCGGCTCGAAGATCCCGACCACGGTGAACGGGCGGCCTTCGACCCTGAGCGTGCGGCCGATCGGGTCGAGGGGTCCGAACAGCGTCCGTGCAAGCGGCGCCGCGACCACCGCGACCGGGCGGGATGCGATCACATCGGATGGCAAGAAATTGTTGCCGACCATGAAGGTTCCGGTCGTGAACTCGTCCCAGCCCGCGCTGTTGCCGGCGACCAGAACCCCTTCCACCGGCGAGCCGGCGGGACCCTGGACCGCGGCGCTCCGGTGAAGCTCCACGATCGCCGACCTCACGTGCGACAGCTCCGCCAGACGCTCCACCTCCCGCGGCGTCACGATCGGGCTGCCCCACCACGGCGGCCGGGAATGGTCTGTGAACTGGATCTCCACGAAGTTGTAACGGGCGACCATGAAGTTCTGCGGGCCCGCGGCCTCGATGCCTTCCAGCGCCTCGCCCCGCACACCAGCGATCGCCGCGGTCATGGTGACCACCGTCGCCACACCGATGACGATGCCCAGGATCGTCATGGCGGATCGGAACTTGTTGACCCGTAGCTGGTCCAGCGCGATGAGAACGGCCTCCGTGATGCGGTCCAGCGCCGCGTCCACCCGGTCCAGCAACGTCAGGCGACCCATGTCTATTCCGCCCTGAGCGCGACTACGGGGTCGAGCCGTGCCGCACGGGCCGCCGGGTAGAGACCTGCCAACACTCCGACCACGATGCCCATCCCGGCTGCGATCGCCAGCCAGTGGTACCCTACGGCGGCCGGCATCGGCGAGAGCGCCTCGATGAGCTTCGCCAGGGCCAGCCCGAGCCCGATGCCGATCGCGGCACCGGCGAACGACAGTACGCTGGACTCCACAAGGATCTGCATCAGGATGTCACGCCGGCGAGCGCCGACCGCCTTGCGCATGCCGATCTCGCGGGTGCGCTCCACCACCGACATGAGCATGATGTTCATGATGACCATGCCACCCACCACCAGCGCGATGCCGACCAGGCCCGGGAAGACTGCGAACAGGATCCGGCTGAACGTCTGCCAGAACGCCATGGAATCGTCCTTCGTCTCGATCTCGAACGAGTTCGGCTGGTCGGGACGGAGCCGGTGGCGGACCCGCATGATGGCTTCCAGCTCCATCTGCGCCGCCGCCATGGTGTGGGGGTCGTCCGTCCGCACCAGGATCTGGTCGACCACCCCCCGTGGGTTGGTAAGCCGCCCCATCGGCGAGCGGGCCGGGGCGATGGCGCGGTTGTCCAGCGAGATCCAGAACAGCTTGCCCTGCGGCTGGAGTACGCCGATCACCTCGAACGGGATGTCGTTGATCCGGACGGTCCGGCCCACCGGGTCCAGCGCGCCGAACAGCTTGTCGGCCGTCTCGGAGCCAAGCACCACCACCGGCAGCCCGGCTTCGTCGTCCACCGGGCCGAACAGCCGGCCTCGTTCCACGCCCATTTCCCGGATCCGGAACAGTTCCGACGAGGCCGCCGTGAGCCAGACGCCCTCGACCTCCTCGCCTCGTGGGGAGCGCGCCCTCCCCTCGTTGTAGCTTTCCACCGCGACCAGCCCCGGCACGGTCATCTGGTCGCGGACCGCCTGTGCGTCCTCCAGGCGGATGCGAGGGCGGCGGCGCCACTCGCGCCACTGCTCCCGGCTGGGGTTGACCTGGACCGATGGAGAGCGGGTTACGACCAGCGTATTCAATCCGTAGATCGTGCGGGCGAAATCGTCCTGCATGTACCGGTTCATGCCCTCCACGATGCTGATCACCGCGATGAGGAACATGACG
>CAYXJH010000353.1:0-3812 GCA_964465415.1 uncultured Gemmatimonadaceae bacterium | reverse complement strand
CCGCCCCGGTGTCGGGCGGTCGTGTGTCGCCTGCGGTGGCCGGGGTTCGACTCCGGCCGCGCTGGCCGTTTCAACGGCGCTTCGCCGGGCTGCGGCGCTTCACCGATCAGGGACTCGACCGCCTTCAGCACCTCCAGCGGGCTGATCGGTTTTTCGAGGTACCGGAGGCAGCCGGCATCCCTGGCCAGCAAGCCGAAGTCAGCCTCCGGCCGGGCCGTCAGCGCGACCACCGGGACGTGGGCTGTCGAGGCGTTCGCCCTGATCCTCCGGCACGCTTCGATACCGTTCAGCCCGGGGAGCAGCAGGTCCACCAGGACCAGATCGGGGACATGCCGGATGGCGAGATCGACGGCCTCCTGGCCGTCCGACCCGTGGATCAGGTCGAATCCGTTGTACCACAACACATTGCCGTAGATCTCGCGTTCGTGTGGGTCGTCCTCGACCAGGAGGATCAGGGGGCGGAACCGGCGCTCGTTCGAACGGTCCCGATCGTCCTTGTCGGCGGGCTCACCACCGATCCGGTCTTCCTTCGGCGCGGTGCCTGACATCTATCACCTCCACCCTCTGCGCGGGTCGGCGGCCAGTCCGCGACCCCCGGGGGTTCAGAAGATTCCCAACCCCCTCACCCCCTTGGCGATGCGGCAGGATCCGCGCCATCGCAGCGGTGCCGGGCGACGCGCGCTCAATCGTATGCCGAGTAGCCGGAACGACATGGTCCGGATCGTGGCCCTGGCATGTGGGGGCTGACGGCCCTACCATGGTCCGGGGCATTCGCCCCGTGACGGTCGTCACCCTCACGCGTCGGATCCATGCGGATCAACGGCCACGCCCACATCTTCAACCTGCAATCCGTGCTGTCGGACGAGGCCGTCGTCATCATGGCGAACCGGCTGCGACGGCTGAGTCTCCCTGATTACGTGGTGGATGCGGTGGAATCGTTGCTCCAGCAGCAGCTCGACCGCCCCGAGTACCTGAGCGAGCGGGAGCTGCTGGCCCGCTTCGTCGAGGCGATCGCCGCGTCCGCCGCGTTCCGTGCCGCGAGCACCCTGCCCCTGGAGGTCCGGGTCCTGGGCGGCTCCACCAGCGGCCTGGGCGTGCGGGCGCTCGAAGCGGTGCTGGACCGGATCACCGAAGCGGTGGCCGCCGCCGAAGGGTTCGGCAAGAGCCCGCGCGACGTGTTCCAGACGCTGCGGATCGCCATGCAGCCGGACATCCCGCGGGTCGCCGCCAAGCTGCTCGCCCACCTGGGGCCGGACGACGCCATCGTCGCGCTCATGATGGACATCACCACGGAGGCCGAAGGGGAGCGCGACCTGCGGAATTTCAGGGCGCAGTTGCGCGGCACCATGGACGCCGTGCTGGCCAATCCCGGTCGGGTCCTGCCCTTCATCGCCGTCAACCCGCGGCGGAGCGACTATCTGGACGTGATGCGGCGAGCGATCGAGGAGCAGGGGTTCCTGGGGATCAAGCTCTACCCGTCGCTGGGCTATGAGCTGGACACCGCCGAGATGCGAGCGGTTCTGGACTACTGCCGTCGGCAGGACGTACCCATCACCATCCACACGTCCTCGACCGGCTTCAACAAGGATGACTTGACCGCGCAGTTCGGGCACCCGCGGCACTGGGCGGCCCTGCTGGAGGACGGCGATCCGTTGCGTCTCTGCTTCGCCCATTGCGGCGGTTGGGGCGGGCTGTGCCGGCAGGTCCAGGACCAGGCGGAGTGGGCCGAGCAGATCTTCGAGTACATGGGCACGCACGACGGGATCTACGCGGACCTATCGTACCACGTGGACCAGATGCGGTCGGAGGCGACGGAGAAGGCGTATTTCGATGCGCTGCGAGCGCTGATCGACGGGCCGACCGGGGATCGAGTCGTGTTCGGCACCGACTCGTGGTTGTTACGGCTCAGCATGGACGACGCGCTGTACTGGACGTACTTCGAGAAGCACCTCGGCGAAGCCCGGTTCGAGAAGATCGCCCGGGACGCGCCCATGGCGTTCCTGGGTCTACCCGGGAACGGGGCGCCGGCGCGCGCGAACATCGTCCGTCACCTTGCGTTCCTCGAGGAGCACGCGGCCGAGGTGGGCACCCGGCCCGCCGCCTGGGTCCGGGAATCCAGCGACGCATCCTGGGTCGTCGTCCGCCGGGACACCGGCTGGTCCGCCAACAACTGGGCCCACCGCCTCACCTTCAGCTACCTGCGCGACCAGCTGCCAGGCACCGTTCGCAGCGACGACTTCCCGGACGCCGGCCCCATCCGGCTCCGGCAGCTCCAGTACTTCCGACGCCAGAAGCGCGGGCCCAGCAAACGGGTGCTGGAGGGCAAGGCGCTCGAGCTCATGGCCATGTGCGACGACTACGGCACGCCGGAGTCGGGGCACGACCGGGACTCGATCTTCGACACGCTGAAGAGCGTGCTGGCCGACCCGGACCGTACCCTGGCTGAGGTGGGCGCATCGGTGGACGCGCTCTACCGATTCGAGCCGGAGATGATGTAATGCGCCGCGCGGCCGCCGTAGTGCTCGTCGGTCTGCTTCCCTGGGCCGCGCCCCCGGATGCAGGCCTGGAGGCCCAGGGCACCGGTGACACGTGGCTGCGCGTGACGCCGGCGCTGCTGGGATCCGCCCGGAACGCCACGCCGGGTCTGCGGCTCCAGGTGGACCTGCAGCGACGGCTCATTACGACGGCGGGAACACCCCGCCGGGTCGTGGCCGGCATCCACGCGGACCTTCCCTTCGCCTGGCACGCGGACCGCAACCCGCAGACGCTCCAGCTGCATGGCGGCGCAGGGATCCTGGTGGCCGGCCTGCGACGACCGACCCCCGTCCCCGGACAGCCGCCGCCACTGACCGCGCCTCGCCGCTGGGGATTCTTCGAGGCACAGGTCCAGGTGCGAGCGGAAGCCGCACAGCGGGTGGACGACGCGGACGTGGCGGTCGTCGCGAGCATCGCCTACGAGCACGATCAGGACCGCCTCTGGTTCGTGCCCCATGTAGAGCTCGCGCTGGGCCTGGTCGAGTGCGTGGGGTGCGACCTTCCGGACGACGACTCCTCGTCCCGGCGCCTCGACCTGCTCGCCGGCTGGAGCATCCCGCTGGCCGCCGTGATGCCCTCGCCTCTCGCCCCGCTCCGGATCCGGCCCAGCGGCCGCTACTTCCGCGCATGGGGCGTCGGAGAGTCGCTGGCGGAGCTGCGGGCCGAGGAGGGCGCGTGGGCCGACATCGAGTTGGCGTACGCCGTCGACGGCGTCGCCTGGCTCCACGAGGTCCACGCCGGCTGGCGCGGCGGCCGGCTCCCGGTGAGGCTCGCGGAGCGCACGGCCTGGAGCTTCGGGTTCACGCTGGTTCCGTGACGTGGGACACGAGACGCGAGACGCGAGACGCGAGATACGGGATGGGGGGCATGGGGTCACTCTGGGGCTCGGAGGACGTGGCGGATTGGCGCGCTGCGCTGGACCGGTACGACGAGGTGATCGACCGGCAGGGCGTCAGTCGGCTCGCGGAGCTGGACCGGTGGTACCGGGGGGAGTTGCCCGCATCCATCGGGGGGCGGTCCCCGCTCCACACCACCCTCGACGAGCTGGTCCGGGTGACGGAGTGGAAGATGTCCCGCGGGGTTTGGCGCGCCCGGAACCTGGGGCTGGTGAAGGGGAACGACGCCCGCGCCGTGATCCGGACATCGACGGAGGCGCTCGGCCGGATGCCTGACGCCACGGGCCCCATCGCGGTGCTCTCCCGCCTGGCCGGCGTCGGCCCGGCGACGGCCTCGGCCGTGGCCGCCGCAGCCTCGCCCGGAACCTATCCTTTCTTCGA
>CAYXJH010000352.1:0-3820 GCA_964465415.1 uncultured Gemmatimonadaceae bacterium | reverse complement strand
GCTCGAACGCCTCGAATGCGCCGGCCCGGGCCAGGTGCAGCGCGTCAGCACGGGACAGGTCGGCCCGCCGCACCACGTCCGCCACGGACGTGAACGGCCCCTCCGCTGCCGCTCTCTGGAGTCGATCTCGCGCCGCTTCGCCCAGCCCCCGGATGTGTTTCCATCCCACGCGCACCGCCAGCTTCTCCGGGAGATCCCCCGCGCCTGTGGCGGGATCCGGCACGACCGCCGCGGTCGCGGGGGGCGGCTCCAGGGTGCAGTCCCACTCGCCGCCCCGCAGGCACGGTGGTCGGACGACGACCCCGTTCCGCCGGGCCTCGTGCACCAGGGTGGAGGGCGGGTAGAAGCCCATGGGCCAGGCATTCAGGAGGGCCATGAGGAACTCGGCCGGGTGGTGGGCCTTGAGGTACGCCGTCGCGTAGGCGATCAGGGCGAAGCTCCAGGCATGGCTCTCGGGGAAGCCGTAGTTGGCGAAGGAATGGAGATCCTCGACGATGCCAGCCGCGGCTTCCGGCGCCACGCCGTTGGCCGCCATCCGCTCCTCGAGCCGCTTCAGCGCTGCGTGCAGCTTCGGCAGCTTGCGCTGGTGCCCCATGGCGCGACGCAGCTCGTCGGCCTCGGCCGCGCTGAAGCCGCCCAGCGCCATGGAGATGGCCATGGCCTGCTCCTGGAACACCGGGATGCCATACGTGCGACGGAGGATGGGCTCGAGACGCGGATCGGCGTACTCCACCTCTTCCAGGCCCAGGCGTCGCCGGGTGTAGGGGCGGACGAAGCGGGCCTGGATGGGGCCGGGTCGGATCAGCGCGACCTGGACCACGATGTCATAGAGCCGCTTCGGCCGGGTCTGGAGGATGGACTGGATCTGGGCGCGGGACTCGATCTGGAAGGTGCCCAGCGTCTCGCCCCGCCCGATCATCTCGTACGTCTTCGGGTCGTCCACCGGCAGGGCGTAGAGCTCCAGCGTCCGGCCCGTCCGCTCCCGGATCGCGTCGAACGCCATGTGGATCACCGTCAGCCCGCCCAGCCCCAGGAAGTCGAACTTCGGCACGCCCGCCTCGTCCAGGTCGTCCTTGTCGAACTGGAGGATGGTTCGGCCCATCGTCGTCTCCTCGATGGGCAGGTACTCCCCCAGCGGCTCGGCGCACAGCACGAAGCCGCCGGGGTGCGTCGAGCGGAGCCGCGGGACGTCGTCCAGGGAGCGGAGGGCGGAAACCAGCGCCCGGCCCTTCGGCGACTTCACATCGACGCCGTACTGCGCCGCCAGCCCCGCCTCCAGCTCGTCCGCCGCCTGCCCGGGCTCGCGGCCGTGCAGCCGCTTGGACAATGTGAACGCCGCTTCCGCCGGCCAGCCCAGCGCACGCATGCAGTCCTGGACCGCCGTGGGCGCGTGGTAGACCTGCGTCACCGCCGTGATGGCGGCGTGCGCACGACCGTACCGGCGGTACATGTAGTCCAGGATCTCCTCGCGCCGGTGCATCTCGAAGTCCACATCGATATCCGGCGCCTCCGTCATCCCATCGGTCCGGACCTCGGAGAGGAATCGCTCGAACAGCAGCCCGTGGCGCACCGGGTCCACCGCCGTGATCCCCAGACAGAACGCCACAGCCGAGTTGGCCGCGCTGCCACGACCCTGACACAGGATCCCCCGGCTCCGCGCCTCCCGCACCGCATCCCACATCACCAGGAAGAACCCCGCGAAACCGAGGCGGGTGATGACCCCCAGCTCGTGCTCCAGCTGCGCCCGCTGACGATCGTCCACCTCCCCCCACCGCTCCCGCGCCCCACGGAACGTCAGCTCCCGCAGCCACGAGCCGTCGTCGTAACCGCGCGGCACGGGGAACCGCGGCAGTGGCGGGCGGACCCACCGGAGATCGAACGCGCACTCGCCCGCGATCCGCACCGTCTCCGCCAGACCCGCCTCCCGCCCCCTCCACAGCCGCGCCATCTCCGCCGGCGACTTGAGCCGCCACTCCCCGTTCGGATGCAGCACCCCCCAGCTCGCCGCCGTGTCGAGGTCCAGGTTCGCCCGGAGCGCCGTGAGCAGGTCGTGCACCAGACGACTTCCACCGTCCACGTAGCGCGGGTCGTTCGCCACCACCCAGGGCACACCCTGCCGCTCCGCCAACTCGATCAGCGCGCCCGCCAGCGCCGACTCATCCCCAGACACGTGATGCAGCCCCACCTCCACGGCCAGCCGACCCGGGAATAGCTCACGCAGCCGCGAAACCATGAACGCCGCCTCCTCCGGACGACCCGCCCGCACCAGCGACGCCACCTCCCCACCCGCCGGGCCGGTAAGGAGATGCAAACCCTCCGTTCGCCCCTCCAGGTCGCCCAGCGTCAACAACGGCTGACCCCGCGCCGGCACCCCTCCCGTCGACTTGCAACGGGCCTCAACGGACGACCGAGCCAACGAAAGCCCTGGAACCGGAGACACCTTCCGCCGCGCCGTGACGGCCGTCGCCCGCGTCCGCACCCGCCCGTCCCGATCCAACCGCACCCCACCGCTCGAAGTCGAAGTCGAAGTCGATGTCGAATACGACGCCTCCAACCCCTCCTTCTCCGCCAACCACGAACCCCACTCCCCCACCCTGCTCCGCGTCACCAGGCCCGACAGGTTCCGGAATCCCTCCGCGCTCCGCGCCAGCAAGGCCAGGGGGTGACCATCCACCACCAGCTCCGCACCGACCACCGGACGGATGCCCACCTTCTCCGCTTCCACCACGAACCGGATCACACCCCCGAGATCCGACCGATCCGTCAGACCCAGAGCGCCATACCCCGCCCGCGCCGCCGTTCGTGCCAGCAACTCCGGCGTCACGGCACCATCGCCGAACGAGAACGCCGAATGCGCCCGCAGCTCGATGTATTCCATGGTGATCCCCTCCACACCGCCACCCGGCCCCTACCGAATAAAACCCGAAACAAACTGGCGACAACCGGCTCGAAACACAAGGCTCGGCTGGCGACCCCCGCCGCTTGTGACCCATGCCCCACCGTGGTAGCTTCAACGTGTTGAATTATGTCTATCTCCCATGCTGGTGGACTGTTGCGAGTGGATCACACACCGCGCCCGTTCGGTGCCGAGGTAGGGCGAACCGGACGCGGCGCACTGTTATTTGTGGCCGCTGAACCAACCGGGGGGTGGCGCGCCTCCCTGGGCCCACGCCTGCGGACCATCCGCCCGGTCGCATGGAGGTGATGGTCCTGGCGGCTGGGCTGGTCGCCATGGCGGCGGTCCTTGGGGTATGGCTAGGGCGCCGACGCCGTCGGGTCGACCCCGATGCGCCGCCGGGTAGCCACGGATCGGTGTGGGTCACTCCACCGGTGGACTCGCCACGGGCGTCTGGCAGTGGTCCGACCGTGCTCCCGGGCGGTGGCCCGGCCGGGCTGAAGCAGGGTCATGGCTTGATCGGTCTGGAGGATCTTCCAGGGCCACGCGCACGACGTGGACTGGGGCCCGCGTGGGTCAGCCTTGGGCTCGCCGGCGTGGTGGTGGCGGCGGTGGTCGTGTGGAACGCAGGCTTCCTTTCGTCTCTGCTGAGCAGGAATAGCGCGCCGGACTCCACCCCATGGCACTATACACCGATGGGCGCGGCGAGCCCGGAGATGGCCGCGCGGGAAACGGGGCGGGAGGCGGGCGTCGCCGTTGCCGAGCCGGTCATGGCCGAGGACGCGGAGACCGGCGTTCGGCTGATCGCCTGGTCGGGGAATGGTCAGACGGGCGTACCGGGTCGACCGCTGAGCCGTGCGCTGGCCGTGGTGGTCCAGCAACCGGCCCGGCGTAGCGATGATCACGTCCACGCCATGCTGCAGC
>CAYXJH010000351.1:0-3838 GCA_964465415.1 uncultured Gemmatimonadaceae bacterium | reverse complement strand
GCGAGGCGGCCGGACGCGCGGCCCAGAGCGAGGCGCGGCAGGATCATGGACGCGGCCAGGAGGATGCCCGCCTGGAAGCCGCCGCCCGGGCTGTAGTGCCCATGGACCAGCACGTACAGGGCGAAGAGCTGCAGGACCGCGACGAGGGGCCCGAGCAGCGTGCGCAGCATCAGGCTATCGAACGGTCGGATCATCGCGGTACATGAGGATCAGCAGGCAGGCGAGGGCGGCGGCGAACACGACGGCCGCCTCGACCAGGGTATCCAGGCTGCGGTAATCGGCCAGCACCGCCGTCACGACGTTGGGCGTGGCCATGTCCGTGTAGCTCTGTTCGATATAGACCGTGGAGACACGGGTCATTGGGGGGGCGTCCGGATCCCCGAACGGCGGTAGCGCCATCACCCCATAGACCAGGAGCGCGCCGAGTGCGGTCGCCGGGATCCAGGGTGCCATGCGCCGCGCGGTGGAGTAGCGCGTCAACTCGTACGGGTCGATCCACCACATGAGCGCCATGAAGAACACGATGGAGACGCTGGTCCCGACCACGGCTTCCGTGAACCCCACATCCACGGCTCCCATGAGCACGAACACCATCGCCAGCAGGCCGCTGTATACGCTCAGCAGGACGACCAGCCCAAAGATGTCCCGGACCCTGATCATGGCGGTGGCGCTGATCGCGATGAGAACGCTGATGGCGTGGATGAAGACGATGATCACTCGGCCTCCATCTTCCGCTGGCGGGCTCGCACCTGCCCCCAGCGGTGTTCGGACCCTTCCTCGATGACCCCAGGTTGGTGGCCGGCCTCCAGGGCCGCCCGAGCCAGCAGGTGGCCCACGAGCGGGCTGCTGACCACCAGGAAGAGGATCCCGATGAGCAGCTTGATCGAGACCAGCTGGAATCCCAGGAACACGGCCGTGCCGAAAAGGACCAGCGGCGCGCCGAGAGTGTCGATGACGCCGGTGACATGGAGCCGGCAGAACACGTCGGGCAGGCGGGCGAACCCGATGGCGGCCACGGTCAGGAAGAACCCGCCTACGATGACGAAGAACCCTGCGGCCACATCCTGGATCACCATCACTCCGTCTCCGCTTTCTGCCGGACGTAGCGGGCGATGAGGAGTGTCGTGAACAGGTTGAGGAGGTACAGCGCCAGGGCCAGGTCCACGAACATGTCGACCCGCCCATAGATCATTCCCGCCATGACCATGAGGACCGGGATCAGTGTTCCCACACCGTTCAGCGCCACGACCCGGTCGAAGATCGTGGGCCCGATCAGCAGCCGGCCGATAAGCGAGGCGACCACCAGGACGATGAGCGCCGCGACGCCGCCGAAGACGACCGTCACGATGACGGCGCCACGAAGATGTCCACCACGCGGCTCGCTATGACCCCGTCCTCCACGTCGCGGGCCGATTCCGTGTCCAGCGCGTGGACGAACATCTCATGCTCGCCGATGTCCACGGTGAGGGTGCCCGGTGTCAGGGTGGTGCTCGCACCCAGCAGAGTGAGAGCCCGGTCCCCGGAGACGTCCGGCCGTCGGCTCACGAAGGTCGGCGCGATCCGGAGCCGGGGGCTGAGGACCGAGCGCGCCACGCGCAGGTTCGACCGGATCACCTGGACCACGAGCCAAGGACAGTACAGGAGGAAGCGGCCCAGGCGGAACCGGGTGGGATCGTGGAGCACGGGCATGTTCAGCGCAATCCCGATCGCCACCACCACGCCCGTCCCGAAATGGAGCAGGTCGAACCGGCCGGACAACACGTACCACCCGGCCGCCAGGATCACGACCGTGAGTCCGACCCGCAACGTGTTCTGTGGAAGCCGCATCCGCGTCTGTTCGATCCGTGGGTTCGCGCGAGATGTTAGATCGGCGGAACACCGGATGCAACTTGATGGCCGCCGCGACCCGCCCGTCCTGACACCCGTGTCGTCGGTTGATCGGCCGGCCCCCTGCGCGTATGCTTGCGCAGCGAGCGTGGCGCGGCGGGACTCCGACGGGAGAACGATGACGGAAGCGCGCAGATCGATTCGGATCGGCAGTGGCCAGGGGTTCTGGGGCGACAGGCCGGACGCACCCATCGAGCAGGTGCGACGCGGGCCGATCGACTACCTGATGATGGACTACCTGGCAGAAGTAACGATGTCCATCCTCCAGAAACAGAAGGCGCGGGATCCCGAGCAGGGCTACGCCAGGGATTTCGTTCCCCTCATGGCCGAGCTGTTCCCGGACCTGCTGTCGAAGGGAGTCCGGGTCGTCAGCAACGCGGGCGGTGTCAACCTCGAAGCGTGCCGGGACGCCCTGATCCTCGCCGCCCGGCGGCGCGCTCCGAAGCACGGCGATCGGGCGAAGATCGGTGTCGTGTTCGGCGACGATCTGCTGGGCCGTCTCGCTTCCCTGGTGGAGGCGGGCCACGAGCTCCGGCACATGGAGACCGGCCGGCCGCTGACGGACGTTCTCGACCGGGTCGCCAGTGCGAACGCGTACATCGGCGCGCGACCGATCGTGCGGGCGCTGGCGCGCGGAGCCACGGTGGTGGTGACCGGTCGGTCCACCGACACCGCGCTCACGTACGCTCCCTTGATCCACGAGTTCGGCTGGGCGCCGGACCATTGGGACCGGCTCGCTGCGGGTGTCGTCGCCGGCCACATCAACGAGTGTGGGGCCCAGGCCAGCGGCGGCAACTGCATGATCGACTGGGAGACGTTGCCCGACCTGGCCGGGATCGGCTACCCCATCATCGAGGCGTTTCCAGATGGCACCTTCGTGGTGACGAAGCATGAGGGTACCGGGGGTCGGATCACGCCGGCCGTCGTGAAGGAGCAGCTTCTCTACGAGATGGGCGACCCCCGGGAGTACATCACCCCCGACGTGATCGCGGACTTCAGCACCATCCGCCTCGAGGAGGATGGACCGGACCGCGTCCGGGTGCGCGGTGTGCGGGGCCGACCGCGCACCGACATGCTCAAGGTGTCCATCGCCTACTCGGCCGGCTGGAAGGCAGTGGGAACGCTCGTCTACGCCTGGCCCGACGCCGTGCGCAAGGCACAGGCGGCCGATCGCATCCTGCGGGAACGCCTCGATCGTCTCGGCCTCCGGTTCGATGAGGTCCTGACCGAATTCGTCGGCTGGAACGCGACCCACGGTCCCCTCGCCGGCCCCCCGCCTGTTGACCTCCCGGAAGTCCAGCTCCGCGTCGCCGTCCGGGACGAGGACCGGGAGCCCGTGGAGCGGTTCTCCCGCGAGATCGCGCCCCTCATCCTGTCCGGCCCACCATCGGTCACCGGCTTCGCCGGCGGTCGCCCCCGCCCGCAAGAGGTCATGGCGTTCTGGCCCGCGCTCATCGATCGCAAGGAGATCGAGCCGGATCTGCGCGTCGAGGTGGTGGAGGCGTGAGCGGACCGAATCACGAGCGCAGGGAGCGCCCAACCTCGACCGGAGCTTCTGATGGCCCGAATCCAGCTTAGACAGCTCGCCCACGCCCGGTCTGGCGACAAGGGCGATACGGTAAACGTGGGTGTGATCGCGTACCAGCCGGAGCACTACGAGCTGCTGGCAGAGCGACTCACCGCTGAGCGCGTGAAGGAGCACTTCGGGCCGATGGTGCGGGGTGAGGTGGAGCGGTTCGAGCTGCCGAACCTGGGGGCGCTCAACTTTCTGCTGCACAACGCGCTCGGGGGTGGGGGCACCGTGTCGTTGATGACGGATGCGCAGGGCAAGACGTTCTCGACGGCCATTCTCCGGCTGGAGCTGGACGTGCCCGACGACGTGGAGCTGCGGCCGTGAGCGGCGGCGGGCTTCGGGTCGGCGGGGGACCGGTCCGGACCCTGACGCTGGCCC
>CAYXJH010000350.1:0-3839 GCA_964465415.1 uncultured Gemmatimonadaceae bacterium | reverse complement strand
GCCACCGTACCTGATCAGCCTCGGGGTTGTCGGTGATCGCTCGAGCCCTCTCGCGCAGTCGCCACGAAGGCCTCGGCGCCGGACTCCCGCAGCGCCACCTCGGCCCGGACCATCTCTTTCAGCCGACGTGATCCGCTCATCCACTGGGCGGTCCGGCGCAGGTTCAGAACAACCGAAATCCGGGGGAGCAGCCGCGCCCAGCTCGCGAACATGGTGGCGTCGGTGCATCGCATACCCGGTTCCTGATCAGCCGCCCCGGCGCCCGCCGAACAGCCCGCCCAGCATTCCGGCGACGTCGCTCGCGGTGGTGCCGCCCTTCCCGCCGCTCAGCAGCGGGCCGATCAAGGCGGCCAGGCCGGCGGCCTTGGCTGTGCCGCCGCCCCCCGCCTTCGTCTGGCGTGATAGCCCGCCCATGGCCAGGGCGGCGACCAGTGGGAGCATCTTCTTCAGGGTGCCCGTGTCGATCCCGGTCTGCTTCGACGCGTCCGCGGCCACCTGCCGGCTGACGTCCTTGCTGCCCAGGATGTGGCCGAGGATGGCGTTGCCGTCGGCGGTGGTGGTGGGCTGGGCCAGCGTGTCCGGGTTTTCGAGGTACGAGTCGTGGTTGCCCCGCTCCAGGGCCGACATCAGGCCGGACAATCCCGACTCGGTTGCCATGTTGCGCTGGAGACCGGCGGCCAGAGCCGGCATGAGCGCGGCCATGGCGGCGCCCGCCTGTTCCGGCTTCAACCCGAACTGGGCGGCCAACTTGTTCACCGCCCCGCCGCCCTGCGCCCCTGCCACCATTTCCAGGATGTCCATGCTCCACTCCTTGTGCGTGTCTCCGCTCGACCGTCGGGAAAAAACGTCTCAGCGCCCGGTAACCGGCGGCCTGACTTCCTCGTCCTTCTCGAACACCGCCTTGTAGACCAGTCCTGCCACCAGGGCCCCGATCAACGGGACTACCCAGAACATCCACAGCTGCTGCAGCGCCCAGTCCCCCACGAACAGGGCCGGCCCGGTGCTGCGCGCCGGGTTCACGGACGTGTTGGTGACCGGGATGCTGACCAGGTGGATGAGCGTGAGGGCAAGGCCGATGGCGAGACCGGCGAAGCCGACGGGCGCCCGCTGGTGGGTGGCGCCCAGGATGACGATCAGGAACATGAACGTCATGACAAACTCTGCCGTCATGCCCGATACGAGGGTGTAGTTCCCCGGGGAATGATCCCCGTAGCCGTTGGCGGCAAAGCCGTCGGCCACGGTGAAGCCGGCCTGGCCGCTGGCAATGACGTACAGCACGGCGGCAGCCGCGATGGCGCCCACCACCTGCACGACGATGTAGGGCAGGAGACGGGACGCCGGGAAGCGCCCGCCGGCCCAGAGCCCCACGGAGACGGCGGGGTTGAAGTGGCCGCCCGAGATGGGGCCCAGGGCGTATACGCCGGTGAGCACCGTGAGCCCGAAGGCCAGCGAGACCCCCAGGAGCCCGATGCCGACGCCGGGGAACGCGGCGGCGAGCACGGCACTGCCGCAACCTCCGAGAACGAGCCAGAACGTGCCGAGGAATTCGGCGGAGAGCTTCGCGACCACACCGGGCTCCTTTCGGTTCGCGCACAGGGTCGGAGGAATCGACCTGTGAGCGGTCGCCCGACCGGCCCGACGGGTGATACGAGCGCCGTCGCGGCGCCCGCATCAATGTGGAGCAGACAGTGACCTGCCGGCAAGCGAATCGCCCCACCGAGCCAGTCCAGCCGATCCCATGCGCTCTGTCCCATCCACCGGTGGGGACCCATATTCCTGCGCGGAACAGGGTGCCGCCGGATGCCGCGCGCACCAACGCTGCCGCTCGTCACGGACCGTGAGGCGCCGTTGGTCATCGGGAAGTTGCTGGGACGAGGAGGCATTCTCTCGCAGCGGGAGCAGGAGCTGCGGGCGCGTGCCAGGGAGCTGCTTCAGCGGCTGGGCGAGGCCCTGGAGGGTTTCGGGACCGACGTCGCCGATGACGACGTGCGGCACTTCAACCAGGCCCGACTCCAGCTCGACCAGCTGTTCCTGCTGGTCATCGCCGGTGAGTTCAACTCGGGGAAGTCCAGCTTCATCAACGCCCTCCTGGGCGAACGGGTGCTGCCCGAGGGTGTCACGCCCACCACAGACCGGATCAACCTGCTGCGTTGGGGGCCGGAAGTGACCGAGCAGATGCGCGAGGCCTTCCTCCTCGAGCGCACGCACCCCGCCGAGCTGCTCCGGGAGCTGAACATCATCGACACGCCCGGGACCAACGCCGTGGTGCGCCGCCATGAGGAGCTGACCCGTGACTTCGTCCCTCGCTCGGACCTGGTCCTGTTCGTCACGTCCGCCGACCGCCCCTTCACGGAGAGCGAGCGCCAGTTCCTGGAGCAGATCCGGGCGTGGGGCAAGAAGATCGTCCTCATCATCAACAAGATCGACATCCTGGCGGAGGGCGATGAGCGGGAGCAGGTGCAGGCTTTCGTGGCGGAGCACGCGAAGACCCTGCTGGGCCGGTCGCCCGAGATCTTCGCGGTGTCGGCCCGGGATGCCCAGAAGGCGCGCGCCGGCGCGAAACCAGACGAGAGACTCTGGCGGGCCAGCGGCTTCGACGCCATGGAGGAGTACCTGCTGAGGACGCTCGACCAGGAGGAGCGGGTGCGGCTCAAGCTCCTCAACCCCCTGAACGTGGGCGTACGCGTGGCCACCACATACAAGGACGCCACGTTCGAGGGGCTGAAGCTGCTGGCGGAGGACGTGGACGCCATTGACAATATCGACCGGCAGATCACGGCGTTCCACGACGAGATGATCCGGGACCTGGACCCCCGGCTCGGTCGCATGGACGCCCTGCTGCTGACGATGGAGAACCGGGGCAACGCGTTCTTCGAGGAGACCATCCGCATCGGCCGGATCCGCTCCCTCATGGACAGCGACGCGGTCCGGCGCGAGTTCGAGCGCCAGGTCATCGGCGACATCCCCGAGCGCATCGAGGAGGAGGCGGGCCGGGTCGTGGACTGGATGGTGGAGCGGAACTTGAAGCTCTGGCAGGACGTCCAGGCCTACATCGACCGGCGCCGCCTGGACCGCCACGCCCAAGGCCTGATCGGAGATGTGGGCGGCTTCCAGTACAACCGCCAGGCCCTCCTCGACTCCATCGAGCGCCTGGCCAGCCGCGTGATCGCCAGCTACAACCGCGAGGAAGAAGCCCGCAAGATCGCCAACGAGGTACAGGGCACGTTCGCCGCCACCGCCCTCGCCGAGATCGGCGCCGTCGGCCTGGGCGCCGCCATCATCACCCTGGTCACCGGCGCCGCCGCCGACGTCACTGGCATCCTCCTCGCCACCGTCCTCGGCATCGGCGGCTTCTACCTCATTCCACGCAAGCGACGCCAGGCCAAGCGCCAGTTCTCCGCCCGGGTCGGCGACCTGCGCCGGCAGCTGCACGCGTCCATGGAGGGGCAGGCGCACCAGGAGATCCGTGCTTCAGCCGAGCGCATAAACGAGACGATCGCTCCCTACCGCCGCTTCGTCGAGACCCAACGCGCCCGGCTCCACGACTCCCACGCTGCGCTGATCGCCGTCGAGGACGGCCTGCTTCGGCTCCGGTCCGAGATCGAGCGAGCCTGAGCGAGACCAGGACTGGTCAGGGAAACCCCCAGGGGAATATCAGGGCCGGCCCTACTGCTCGACGACCTACGCTGAACCCATCTTCCCAAGTGGTCCACACGCCCAACGATGGGATTTGCTCTCCAGACGATACCCCCGGCCATGGTACAAAGACTATCGCGTCGCGAGATGCTCAAGACCACGCTGGCGGCGTTTCGCCCTTACCTAGAGAAGAGTCTGCGTGA
>CAYXJH010000349.1:0-3860 GCA_964465415.1 uncultured Gemmatimonadaceae bacterium | reverse complement strand
CCGCCGTCAAGGATCGCCCCGACAGCCCCGCGGCGTCGACCAGGGCGCGGAGCCCCGCACACCGCGACTCGGCCAGGACGCGCAGGCCGAAGTGGGTCAGAACTCGGTTTTCCCCAACCAGCGGCATGACGTCCGCTACCGTGGCCAGCGCCACCAGATCCAGGTGATAATGCACCTCCTCTTCGGGGAGGCCGCGTTGGCGTGCCAGTGCGAGCGCCACCTTGTAGGCGACGCCCGTTCCCGACAGCTCGCGGTTCGGATAGCCGCAGTCCTGGCGCTTCGGATCCACCACCGCCACGGCTGCCGGCAACGTCGGGCCAGGCACGTGATGATCCGAGACCACCACATCGATTCCGGCGTCCCGCGCCGCGGCGACGGTATCGTGGGCCACGATGCCGCAGTCGGCCGTAAGGATCACGCGGGCGTCCTCCTCCGCCGCACGGCGCAGCCCCACCGGCCCCAGGTCGTAGCCGTCGCGCATCCGGTGAGGAACGAAAGGCACCACCGAGGCGCCGAGCCTGCGCAGAGCGCGCGTGTACAGGGTGGCGGCACAGATACCGTCCACGTCGTAGTCACCATGAACGAGTATCGTTTCCCGTTGATCGATGGCGCGGGAGAGGCGGGCGACCGCCGCGTCGATGTCGGCGAGACCGATCGGATCGTGGAGGTCGGCAAGGGACGGCCGCAGGAATTTCCGAGCGGCGTGCGGGTCCCCGTGCCCACGGATGACCAGGAGCCGGCAGAGGGGCTCGGGCAACCGAAGTTCCCTGACGAGCCGGTCAATGAGGTCGGGCGCGCACTCCGACCCCGTCGGCCGCCAGCGCCTGGTTGGAGGCGGCAGCGTGGTCATGATACGGCTGGGTCCGGGGACACCCTGTCAGTCCTCGGTGTACAGGATGACGCCGCACGCCTCACAGCGGTGCAGCGCCTCACGTCTCCGGATCTGGTTCTGCTCCTGGATCGGGATGAGGCTGAAGCAATGCCCGCACGCTCCGTCCACGGTCAGTCGAGCGAGCGTCACACGCGTCTTGCCGCCGCGGATCCGTTCGTAGAGCCGGGCCGCTTCCCCGCTCAGGCGGATCACCTTGTTGCGCCGCTGCTCCTCGAGGACCTCGAGCTGCTCCCGTGCCGCGTCCCGTCCCCGTTCCAACTCCGCCTTCTGGGGCGCCGTGTCGGCCTGGAGCTTGGCCAGCTTCTTCTCCAGCTCGTCCAGTTTCAGCTCATGCCGCTTGACCTGGTCCATCAGATCCAGCGCATCCGTTTCATCCGCGTCGACCGCGCGGCGGATGAGGTCGATCTCGGTTCGCGCGGCCGCCTCTTCCCGCGCGTTTCTGACCCGCTCCAGCCGCTCCTCGTACTTCCGCAGCTGTGCCTGCTTGTCCTCCGCGCCCCGTTCCAGGCGCCGGACCTCCACACGCATCTCCGTCAGCCGCTCACGCAACGCTTCCACCTCCTTCTCCGCCGCAAAGACCGGCGCTTCGAGCTGTTCCAGCTCGGGTGCGAACCGGTGAACGCGCTCACGCGCCTCGGCCATCTGCTCATCCAGCGCCTGAAGTCCCAGGAGTGCCTGATATGTCTCCTCCATTCGCCTCCCCTTCGACGTTTCCGTGTCTGTGCTACCCCGACTTAGTACCGCCGCTACCGGTTGGACCTTTGGGCCGCCACCGGTTGGACCCCTTGGCCCCCACCGACCGGACTTCGGCACCCCTGTCCTTCAACACCTTCTTCAACCGAATCGTTTCGGCCAGCAGCTCCGCCTGCTCCGCGCCCTCGGTGGCGGCGATGCGCCGCTTGAGCTCGTCGAGTCGCTCGAGCTGGGGCCGGAGCAGCAACTCTTCGACGGCGTCCACGAACGCCCGCTCGGGGTCGGTCCACTCGGTTCGGTCACCCATGAGCCCGTCGAGGAGGGCGTGGGCTTCAGCGCTGGCCTCCAGGGCCTTTGGATCGCCACCCCGGGCGGCCTGACGGACCATCGCCTCGAAGAGCTCTCGGTGGACCACGCCGTGGAACGCGCTGGCCTGAATCAGGCCCACCGCGGTCTCCAGTCGGCCGGGGTCCCGGGCGAGCAGCAGCAGCAGGAGCCGCTCGGCTCCTTCGCCGGGCGGCCGGCCCGACGATCGTCCGGTGCCCGGTGCGGCCCGCTGCGCGGCCGCCCGGCGAGGGGACGGGGAATCGGAGCGGATCTCGTGCTCGAGCGTCTCCCGGCGGACCCCGGTACGCTTCGCGACGCGGTCGACGTAGATGTCGCGGAGGGTTGCGTCCCGGGCTGCCCGGAGGGTGGGCAGCAATCCATCGAGCGCCTTACGGACGCCGTCCACATCCTCGAAATAGCCGCGCTCCTCAAGGATCTGGAATTTCCGCTCCAGCAGGTCTACGGCGTCGTCGAGGAAGGGTTGGAGGGCGGCAGCGCCGCCGTTTCGCGCTACCGAATCGGGGTCGTGGCCCGTCGGTAGCGTGACTACCATCGGATGGCCACCGGCGCGCAGGACTTCGTCTCCGCTCCGGAACGTGGCCCGAAGCCCGGCGGCGTCGCTGTCGTACAGGATGAGGATCTGGCCCGCATAGCGCGTGAGCAACCGTGCCTGTTCGGGGGTCATGGCCGTGCCCAGCGTAGCGACCACGTTCTCGATCCCCCGAACCGCGAGAGAAACGTAGTCCATATACCCCTCCACGACCAGAGCCGCCGATTCCTTCCGGATGGCGCCCTTGGCCCAGGCCAGCCCGTACAGTTCGAGACCCTTCTGATAGAGCGGAGTCTCGGGTGAATTCAGGTACTTCGGCCCGCGGGCGTCCGGACCGAGGACGCGCCCGCCGAACGCGATCACGCGACCCCGCACGTCCGTGGTCGGGAAGATGAGCCGATCGCGCAGGCGATCGTAGGGCTCGTCCACCTTCTCACTCCGCTTGATCAGACCGGCGATCTCCAGGACCTCATCGGTGAATCCGTGCCGATGCGCGGCATCCCTCAATGCACGCCAATCGGCGGGCGCGTAGCCCAGGAGGAATCGCTCCACGGCGTCCTCGCCGATTCCGCGTTCCTCGAGGTATCGACGGGCGGGGGCGCCAACCTCGTCGTCGCGAAGTTGCCCCTGGTAGAACTCCGCGGCGAAGGCCACCGCCTCACGGTAGACGCGGAGGGCGTCATCCTCCGGCCGCTGGCCGCTCTTCGGGATCTCCACGCCCTCCCGGGCGGCCAGCTTCTCCACAGCCTCGTTGAAGGACAGGCCCACATGCTTCATCAGGAACGAGAATACGTCCCCCGACTCCCCGCAGCCGAAGCACTTGTAGAATCCCTTGGCCGGCACTACGCAGAAGGACGGCGTCTTCTCGGGGTGGAAGGGGCATAGGGCCTTGAACTCCTTGCCCGCTCGCTTCAAGGGCACGTGCTCGCCGATCACCTCGACGATATCCGCCCGTGTGCGGACCTCCTCGACGACGTGGTCGGGGATCACGCCAACTCCGCCACGGTCACGCCGCCACCACCTTCACCCAACCGGCCGGGCCGGTGCGATACGACGCGTGGGTCCCGGTTCAGCAGCTCTACCACCACCTCGCGGAGCACTCCCGTGCCCTTGCCGTGCACGATCCGCAGACTGGGCAGCCCGGCCTGGACGGCGGCATCGAGTGCGGGGTGAAGCTGCCCAGCCACCTCCTCCGCTCGCAGTCCGCGCAGGTGGACTTCCGGAGATGCCTCGAACGGAGGGCCGCTCCACCCGCCACCGGTCGCAACGGTCCGGTCGGGGCCGGCTCGGCCGGTCGCTTCACCCGCCGGTTCGAGGTCCGCGACGCGTACGTCGAGACGCAACCCGTTCGCGTCCACCGTCGCCCGGTCATCCCGGACCTCCAGTACCGTACCCCGG
>CAYXJH010000348.1:0-3871 GCA_964465415.1 uncultured Gemmatimonadaceae bacterium | reverse complement strand
ACCGCCGCCTGTCCGGTGGTCGGCGGCGGCGCGGATGCGATGGCGGACTCGAGGGCGAGGGACGCCGGCTCCCCCGCCCGCAGCCGGGCCAGGACCTGGGGTTCCTGCACCAGGTGCGCGGTGTACTCGCTCAGCAGCCCGTAGCGCAACGCGGTCTGGCGAATCTCGTCGATGAGCTCCGGATCGGGCCCGTTCAGCCTAACCTGGCGGGTCAGCTCACCGAGCTTCCGCGCCGCCCAGAGCCGTGGGATATAGTCGTTCGCCTGGGCCCTGGCCGGGAACGTGGCCGTGACCCTGAACGTCTCGGTCCGGCCGGCCCGGCGCCCGCGCATGCCCAGCGCCCCCTCCCCCGGCGACTCGTAGCGGCCGAAGAGGACCAGCTCGTCCCCGGCGAACAGGTCCGGCAGGGTGCTGGGATAGATCTCGGCCAGTCGGACCGGCGTGCCCCTGAGCTCCAGGTCCGTCAGGACCGGGTGCGTGATCCTGGCGGACAGCGTCCCGATGGCCACCTCCACGTCCTGGCCCGGCTCCACGTATGCCGTGCTCCCGCGCCCGGCGGCGCTCAGGCGGTCCAGCAGGTAGGTGTTCACGTCGTAGCCCACGCCGAACGCGAAGATGCGCGCCCGATCTCGCTTCGCCTCGACCGCCGCCGCGATCCGTTCCGGGTCCCGCTCGCCGACGGTGGGCAGACCATCGGTCATGAAGAGGACCACCGGAAGCCGGTCCTCGGGCGACTCGTACCGGAACGCCTCCTCCAGGGCGTCGGACATGTTGGTTCCGCCCTGGGCCCGAAGGCCGTCTACCCAGCGGCGGGCGTCGGCCAGCTCCGCACCGCGGGGTCGCGACCAGCCGTCGGCGCTCGTGGCCACCCCGGTGCTGAAGGAGATCAGTCGGAACCGGTCATCCGGGCCGAGGGAGCCGAGGAGCTGATGCAACGCCTGGCGCGTCTGCTCCATCTTCTCGCCGGCCATGGAGCCGGACACGTCGACCACCGCCGTCACGTCCCTCGGCGTGGCGGCGGCCCGGACCGCGCCGGGCGACAACGTCAGCATGAAGTAGCCAGGCTCGCCCGACGGCCGGTGGGTGGCCAGGCCCAGCCCGACGACGGGCCTGGCGAGGGGGAGGAAGACGCTGAACTGGCCCTGGATCTCCGCAGTCGGTCGAACGCGCAGCCGGCCATCGATCTCGTCGACCTCGAGCGTGTGAGTGGGCGAGTAGGGACGGCCATAGGTGTCGTCCGCGGTGAGCGTGAAACGGAGCGGCGCGCCGTCCGGGACCGCGCCATGCGCCGGTCGCCCACCTACGTAGCGGAACTGCATGGCGTCACCCGCCCGATCCAGGACCTGCGTGTAGCGGAGGGTGATCTTCCTGCGCTCCCCGGCGGCGAAGGGGAAGACGCGGGCGCGGATCAGGCCGTGGCCCACCAGCTCGATCAGGGCTGGATCCCGCTGGCTGCGAACGATCTCTTCGTAGATCGCACGGGCGCGATCGGCGTCCATGGTCTCGCCCCGGAGCTCTTCATCGCCCTGATAGAGGCTGAAGTTGGCGAAGACCGCCTCACCGGGCAGCGGGTACAGGTAAGTCCCTTCGCCCAGCCCGCGGCCCCGGTTTTCGAACCACTCCTCGACCTCCACTTCGGCGACCCGATCCGTGATGCGGACCGTGACGTCGCTGCGGAGCTTGACGATCTGGGTGCCCGCGAACCCGGGCGGCGCGTCGATCCACCCCTGCGCCCCAACGGGAGCGGGCGGGATTGCGAGCGAAGTCATGGCGAGTACGACGATGGCAATGGCTAGCGAAACGGTTCGTTCAGGCGTCCTCATCGTGAGCTCCTCGTGTTCGGGTCTCCAGATCCGGGGACGTACCACCGGCCGGATGTTGCACACCGGGGGGAACGCCGACGGGGTTCCGGGGTTCGCACAAGAGGCGAAACCCATGACCGTTCAGTGGGTTACGAGACGGGTACCGGCAACCGAGGCACGATGGGCATGAGACGTCGAATCCGATCCGGCGAGGCGAGCGCGACCGGGGCTTTCCTGCTCGCCCTTGCCGCCGCCGCGGCCGTTACCATGCCCTCCGCCTCGCTCACCGCGCAGGCGACCGCCACACCGCACAGCGAGGCGCGTCTGATCAGCGATGTGTCCGCGGTTCGGCCCGGCCAACCGTTCACCGTCGGGCTCGAGATCGATCTGGACCCGGGCTGGCACACCTACTGGGTCAACGCAGGCGACGCCGGCCACGGCGTGCTCTCCGCCTGGGATCTGCCAGATGGTTTTTCAGTCGACTCGCTCCACTATCCCCGTCCCGAGCGCATCCCCTACCCGCCGCTGATGAGCTACGGGTACAAGGATCAGGTGGTGCTCCTGGCCACCATCACGCCACCAGGGGACCTGGAGCCCGGGACCACCGCCCGGATCCTGCTGGACGCGGAGTGGCTCGTCTGCGAAGACGTCTGTATCCCCGCCCGTGACCAGGTCGCCCTGGAGCTGCCGGTCTCCGTCGACGGCGCCGGTCCATCCCCGGACGCACCGCTCGTGGCGAAGACGCGTGCCGAGCTGCCCGTCGAGCTGCCGGACTGGCAGCTGCGCGCGGCCCGTGTCGATGGCGGGTTCGTGCTGGGCGCCCGGCCACCACGGACCTGGGGCGGGACGCTGACCGACGCGGCCGACGCCTACTTCTTCCCGGTCGACATGGTGCTTCTGACCCATACTGAGCATCAGGAAGCGGGGATCGGCGACGGCGAGCTGCGGCTTCGCCTGCCCGAATCCACCTACATGGCCGGCGAGCCCGAGCGGCTCGAGGGGATCCTGGTCCTGCCGGCCACCGCCTCGTTCGACGACTCGGGCAGCCGATCGCTGGCGGTCTCGATCCCGATCGAACGGGAGGCGGTGGCGTGGACCGATGAGGCGGTCACGCCGCTGGCGGCGCCAGCGTCCGCCGCGGCGGGTGTCGCGGTCGGCACGGCGGGCAGCGCGGTCGGACTGTCCCTGCTGCTCGCCCTGGTTTTCGCCTTCATCGGCGGGCTGATCCTGAATCTGATGCCCTGCGTATTCCCCATCCTGTCGCTCAAGGCGCTGGGCTTCGCGGCCCACGGCGGCGACCGGCGTGGCATGCGGCTGGACGGGATGGCCTTCGGCGCCGGCGTCGTCCTGACGTTCCTGCTGGTGGCCGGCGTGCTGCTCGCCGTTCGCGCGGGCGGCGCGGAGGTGGGGTGGGGGTACCAGCTCCAGAGCCCGACCATCGTCGCGCTGCTCGCCGCGCTCATGGTGGGGATCGGCCTCTGGCTTGCCGGCGTGGTGGAGCTGGGCTCGTCGCTCACGCGCCTCGGCGGCATCGGAACCGCCGGCGGCGGCCAGCCGTCCGCGTTCTTCACCGGCGTCCTGGCCACCATCGTCGCCACCCCCTGCACCGCCCCCTTCATGGGTGCGGCCATGGGCGCGGCGCTGATCCGGCCGGCACCGGAAGCGCTGGCGATCTTCGGCGGACTCGGTGTCGGGATGGCCACGCCGTACGTGACGCTCGCCTTCTGGCCGGCGCTCGCCCGGCGCCTTCCCCGGCCCGGCCGCTGGATGGAGACCTTCAAGCAGGTCCTGGCATTCCCCATGTTCGCCGTGGCCATCTGGCTGGTCTGGGTCTTCGGCCTCCAGGTCGGGATCGGGGGGGCGGCGCAGCTCCTGTTCGGCCTCCTCCTGCTGGCCATGGCCGCCTGGCTGATTGGACGCTGGCCGGCCACCCTCGCATCCCGGCGCATGAGGCTCGCCACCCGCGGCCTCGCCGTGGTGGCGCGCCAACCGACTGCGGAGATCGTCGTGCCGAAAGGCACCGACCGCCCGGTGCAGGCCGTCGGTCAGCACCCGGTGCGCGACGAGCT
>CAYXJH010000347.1:0-3882 GCA_964465415.1 uncultured Gemmatimonadaceae bacterium | reverse complement strand
GAGCCGTACCGGAGCTGGAAGGACACGGTGAACGTGCCCAAGCGTGAGAGGGTGCGCTTCATCGTGCGCTACGATGACCACCCCGGCAAATGGATGTTCCATTGCCATATCCTCGACCACGAGGATCAGGGGATGATGGGCGTTCTCGAAGTCAGGTGAACCCGTACCGAGGAGAACCATGACCGGTCGAAGCCTCTTTCGCACTGCCGCGGTGATCATTGCCGCCGCCGGCCTCGCGCTCGTCAATACGGCATGCGCGGGTGCCCAGACCGCGACTTCCGCCGGTGACGTCGGCGCCCCGGCGTCCACCGCCAGCGTCGTAGACATCATCGCGGAGGACTACGCCCTGAGTGCGCCCGACGAGATCCCGTCCGGGTGGACGACGTTCCGGTTCCGGAACGAGGGGGAGGAGCCTCACTTCGTGCTCGTGAGCCGGCTGCCCGAGGGCATCACCATCGACGACTACCAGACCGACCTGTCCGTGGAGTTCGTCCGGGCGTGGTACGCGGTGCGGGATGGCGAGCTGGATCAGGAGGCGGCCATGGCCAGGCTCTTCGGTAACCTGCCCGAGTGGTTCCCGGGTCTGGAATTCCTCGGCGGTCCGGGCCTGACGGGGCCGGGGCTCGCCAGCGAAACCACGCTGAACCTGGAGCCGGGCAACTACGTCCTCGAGTGTTACATGAAGACGGAGGCGGGTGAGTTCCACTACTCCGAGGGAATGATCCGGCCGATCCGGATCACGGAGACCCGCTCCGCCGCGGCACCGCCGTCGTCGGACATCCGGATCACGCTGTCCAACTTCGAGTTGGACATCGAGGGCGACCTCACAGCGGGCCGGAACGTCGTCGAGGTGCACATCGCGGAGAACCCCGAGCAGGGGTTCGGCCACAACGTCCACGTCGCCAGGATGTCGCCGGCCACGCAGGTGAGCGACGTGGTGAAGTGGATGAACGCGTTCGACGTGAACGGCTTCAGCAGCCCCGGGCCTGTCACGTTCATCGGCGGCGCGCAGATCATGCCGGCGGGCCACACGGCGTACGTGACCCTCGACCTCGAGCCCGGCACCTACCTGTTCGTGTCCGAGTACACGGGTCACATGGGCGTGCTGAAGGAGGTCACCGTGGCGCCCTGATGGAGTCCCTAGCGCGTGCTCACGGGCTCCCAGTCCGGCGCGCCTACCGCCGCGCCGATCGCTGCGCCGGGCGCGGCGCCGATGAGGCTTCCGAGGAGCGCCGCCCAGCCGTTGCGGTAGAGCACGGCGAACAGGACGCCTCCGGAGAACGCTCCGATCTCTGCGCCTCGCTTCGCGCCGGCCCACTCGTAGCGTCCGCCCCGGGCCTCGATCAGCTCGATCTCGGTCAAGGGCAGGCGCAAGGGCCGCGGGACCAGACCCGCCGACAGGACGAGCGTGTCCCCCTCGACCGACTCCAGCTCGCCCACCAGACGGTGCAGGTCGCCATCGGTGCGGGTGACCAGCCGGATGATGCGGATCGCGAGGGCTTCGTCGGTGCGCAGCGCCACCTGGAATGCCGTTATGCGCACGGCCGACCCGGCGGGAAGCTCGGCCAGCGTCCGGTCCGGGGCGAGCTCGGGCTCGGCCGCGATCTGCACTGGAGGCCAGGGATCCACCTGGATCGGACCGTGGGGTTCCCGCTGTGCATGGGCCGGGTTGGCCAGGATTCCCAGCGCGATGATCACGGCCGCGAGTGGAGCCGTGGAGTGAAATCTCGCCATTACCGGTGCGGCTCCATGCCGTAGGCGACCCACTCCTCGCGGGACGGCCCGTACGGGCCGGCTACCGGCAGCCCGGCCTGTCGCATCAGGACGGTCATCTGCCCGCGGTGGTGGGCCTCGTGACGGATCAAGGATTCGAGCACGAGGCCGCGCGTCCAGCGCTGACCGTACATGTCCAGCACGTCCTCCAGCATGTCGTCGGTCCACCTTCCGGTCACCTGCTCGAGGACCGACGCGGAAGCCTGGTCGTATGCGGCTACGATCGCCGCCGCCCGAGAGGGTGCTGGAGCGCCGGTCTCGGGTCCCTTCGGCTCCAGCCCAGCGCGCCCGAGCATCTCGCGGAACGTGCCCGTAATGTGCCACGCCAGGAAGCCTAGAGTCCGTCCACCCGGCTCCACCGCCTGCTCCAGAGAGGCGTCCGTCAGGTGTCGGAACAGTTTGAGGGTGGACGCCCTCTCCACCGCCCACTCGTCGGCGAAATCATCCACGCGTCGGAACACCGGCATCTCCTTGTGAGCCGTCCGGATCGATGATACCGATCCGGTCGATCCATGGGAAGGTATGGCCGGTGTTCCGCGGTGACTCAGTTGAACATCGTGGGCCCGAACAGCACGCCGAAGGTGAGAACGAGCTGATCCGCGTCCGACAGCACTGCCCGCGCCTCGACGAACGGCGTGAGGCCGGGCCTCGGGAAGCGGATCCCGCCTCCGAGATTGAGCCCCGTTTCCGTCGTGCTGAACTCGCTGACGGACAGCCGCGTAACGTTCAGGCCTCCGCCCAGGTACGGCAGCACGTTGGCGCCGGGCGTGTGGAAGTGGTAGAAGATGTTGGCGTTGAAATCGAGCCAGTCAACATCGTTGTCCGGGAAGAAGATGTTGGCGCTCACCACCGCCTCGAGATTCACGTTCGGAATGTTGGCCAGCACCCGCGCCCCGACTCCGAAGTCTGCCTCGCTGCCCCAGTTCCCCTGTACGCCGAAGGCCGTCTGGCCGTGGGCCGGCTGGGCAGGGAAAACGAGGAGCGTCAGCACGAAGGTGGTGGCTGCCGCGCAGGCCACAGCTCTGTTTCTCATCTCGGATCTCCTGGTCAAAGGTCGTCGGCGGGCTGCGTCGCTGTTTGGCGAACGGCGCGCGCCGATGACGGTTCTAATACGATGGGTCCGACGCCGCCTCGCAACTTCGATGCCCGTTCTGACGCGATTCCCTCATTCCTGCTTCGACCGCACTGCCGCGCGAGCTGCGGTGGGTATGATGGGTCTCCTGCCGAACCGCCGTCGCTCGAGGGCGTGGAAGACGGCGGCAAAGCCGAAGATCAGCGCCATGATGAGGAGCAGCATCTGGGCCAGCAGGGACCGGGCGCTGCCGTCCAGCTCCACCAGGCCGAGCGCGGACACGTTGAGGCCGAGCAGGGAAACGATCACGGAGGTCGTCACGAAGATGGATAGGGCCTGGAGAGGGCGTCGTCCCCAGATCAGGCTGAGGAGGGCGGTGGCACCGAGAATGAAGCCCACGCTGAGGGGCGTCGCCTGCCGGAGCAGCTCGTCGGGAGGAGCGCCGCCCGCGGCCATGACCGCCGCCATGGTGGTGACCGGCTCGTAAACCAGGAAGGACGCGGTCCCCAGGAGGAGCAGGAGGGCTACCCAGAGTCCGTTGAACAGCCACCAGCCGAGGGCGGTGGGCGTTTGGAACAGAAGGTCATACGTCCAGGCGATGCACAGCCCGCTCAGGGCCCCCGCGCCCAGCATGAGCATCAGCGAGAACCAGATGTCGCTGATGAGGAGATGATGAAGCGCAGTGAAGGCGAACGCCGATGCTGCCCCGGCCGCGGCGCCGGACAACAGGAGGCGAGGGGTCGTTGGCTCGTTCATGATGGGTGGAGCGGTTACGGGTCTCGGAGGAGGTGGTCAGCCCTTGAGGGTCATGGGGCCCGGCGCCGGATCGGCCCCGGGCACCCTCGTCACGACGTGGTAGGCCTCGACGAGCACGAGGGCGGAAACCGCCATGACCAGGCCCATGATCGCCAGCTCCTTGGGAACCGTGCCCGTGCCCCCGCCGAACGGGATGTTGTGACCCGGTCCCAGCGCGAAGGCCAGGGCCGCCACAGCCATGGCGCGGGCGGGCCGCCGCCCGCCACCCAGCAAGCGGCCCA
>CAYXJH010000346.1:0-3951 GCA_964465415.1 uncultured Gemmatimonadaceae bacterium | reverse complement strand
AGCGGCGCGCTCCTTCCTCGCGACGCTGGACGACGCGCAGCGGGCGCGGGCCACGCGACCCTTTGAGGACGCCCGGCGCTTCGAGTGGTTCTTCACGCCCGTGACCCGGACGGGATTGCCGCTGCGGGACATGACCCCCGATCAGCGAACCGCGGCGCTGCGGCTGCTGCGGAGCGCGACGAGCAGCCAGGGCTACCTCAAGGCGACCGGGGTGATGCACCTGGAAGGGATCCTGGCGGTGCTGGAGAACCGGCCCGAGCGACGCGATCCGGAGAACTACCACGTCTGGGTGTTCGGAGCGCCGTCGTCGGACGCCCCCTGGGGGTGGCGGATCGAGGGGCACCACGTGTCGCTCAACTTCACTTCGACCGACGGCGTCACAGTCTCCACGCCCTCCTTCCTCGGAGCGAACCCGGCGCGCGTCCCGACGGGCCCGTTCGCGGGCTGGCGACTGCTCGCCCACGAGGAGGACCTCGCCCGGGCGCTGGTTCGATCGCTCGACCCGGGCCAGCGCGATCGCGCCATCATCTCCGCCACGGCGCCCCGTGACATCATCACAGGCAATGATCGGCACGCGAGCCTGGACCGAATAGAAGGGCTGCCCGTGGGGGCGATGACGGAACCGCAGCGGGCCCTGCTGCTCCGGCTGCTGGCCGAATACGTCGACAACGCCGACCCCGCCATCGCCGGACCGCGGTGGGCGCGGATCCGGGAGGTCGGCGTGGATCGGCTTCATTTCGCCTGGGCCGGCAGCCTCGACGAGGGTGGTCCCCACTACTACCGGATCCACGGGCCCACGGTCCTCATCGAGTACGACAACATCCAGAACGACGCCAATCACATCCACAGCGTATGGCGCGACCTCGAGAACGATTTCGGCGAGGACCTCCTCCGACGCCATTACGAGGCCGCCGGGCCGGGTCACGGCCACGACTAGAGGCCCAACCGCCGCCCGGTCGCCCGGCCGCCGCTACTCGCCCAGCCGCTCCGTCCCGGTGTCCACGGCCGACCCCGCCGCGTACCGGGCCATGGATCCGACCGGTAGCCGGACTGTGTAGTCCCGGTTGTTGGGCGTGCGATGGAGCAACAGGTGCGGGTTGAGCCCCTGGATCTCGTCCACCGTGGTCCCGTACTGCCGCGCGATCCTGATCAGCTCCGTCGCCGGCGGAACCGTGACCTCCTCCCACGCCGCGGGCTCCTGCACCATGGGCCGGAAGCCGTACGCCTCCGGATCCTTGGCGATCCGCCCCGCCGCGATGATCAGCGGCACGTAGTCCTGCGTCTCGCGAGGCAGTCGGCTCAGGATCCGGTAGTAGTCCTGGTCGCTCCTGGCCTTTTCCCGCCCCAGCGTCTGGCGCATGACCCGGGCGACCCGGTTCTGGCCGCCGTTGTACGCCGCCATCGCCAGGTACCAGGAACCGAACCGGTTGTGCAGACGCTCCAGGTAGTCGAGCCCCGCCTCCGTGGCCTTCACGGGGTCACGACGCTCGTCCACCGCACGATCCACCTCCAGACCATACTCCTGGCCCGTCGCCCGCAGGAACTGCCAGAGCCCGACCGCCCCCGCATGCGATGTGGCGTCGGGCCGGAACCCGGACTCCACCATGCTCAGATACACCAGGTCCAGCGGCATACCCCGCTCCTCCAGCCGCTCCTGCATCATGGGGACCCAGGCCCCGCCGCGGTCCAGGAACCCCTGGTATCGCTCGTTCATCCGCTCGTTCGTCTGGAACATGCGGATCCAGTGGTCCACTCGCGGGTGGTCCATGTTCGGCAGGTCCCACTCAGGACCGAGCCCCGTCGCGTGTTCCCTGACCTGCGCGGCGATCGTCATGGACCCAGCCGCCGTGCCCAGGACCGCCTCGGCCGTGACACCCGACCCCGCGCTGGTCCCGGCCACGATGGCCGGCATGTCGGCGGACGGACCGGCGAACGCCACGGACAGCAGCACCAGGGCACCGAGCCCCGCCGTGGCGCTGCCTAGAGCGATCCGCTTCCGGCTGCCCGCCACGCCCCATTGCGACCGAACCCCGGACACAAAATCGTCCACCCTCGTGCGCATGTCCCCCATGGCGCCCCCTCCAGCGTTGGATTCTTCTAAGTCTTTGAATTCCAGACAGATAACTGTTAAGTCCAACCCCGTGGACGGGTGCAGGGTTCCATGGGCGAGGATGGTTCTCTCGACCTCGCCTGTGAGGCCGGAACGGACGGGCCGGCGGGAACGGTGGTGGACCGTTCCCGCGCGGCCGCGCGCAGCTCGCCTACGGCAGGGGAGCCTGGATGTAGAACCCGATGGAAGAGGACAGGAACTCCCGGTAGTCTTTGTCCAGCGGCACGCGCACCGCGAGCCCGGGCCGGACCCGACCCAGGTTCACGTCCGCCGTCAGACCCAGCTGGTGCACCGACCGCTCGCCGAAGTTGCCCTCGTCCGCCGACGCGTCCCACCGCCCCGACAAACCGGTCCCGAACCGGGCGATCCCGGCGCTGTAGCTGCCGAAGATCGCATAGTCGAGCGACGTCAAGCTGGACTCCGCTTCCTCGTAGTCGCTCGTGTCGAAGATCGTCGTGGCGCCGGCGCGGGCACGCAGCTCCAGTCCCGGTCGGACTGCCCGCTCCACGGTCAATATCGCCGACACGGGGACCGCGTCCATCATGAACGACTCCGCCCGCTGGAGGTCCGCCAGCGCACCGATCACGTCCGCGAAGCTGTCCTCATCCGCCGTGGTCAGCGGCGCCCGGCCCGACAGCTCGAACCGGAGCCCTCGCGGACCCAGGACCTCGACGCCGAGCAGAGGGTTGCCCAGCACCGTGTTCGAGCCGAAGCCCTCCACGTCCTCGTCCTTGAACTTCGCGTAAGCGAACGGGATGTCCGCGATGATGCGGATCCGCTCGTGCACCGGAAGCCGGCCCGACAGGTGCCACACCGTCGACGGGATCGTCACGTCGAACCCCTTGAAGTCCGGATGCATCACCTCAAGCTCCACACCCCGCTCCGGCCCCGACGGAAGCAGCGCCTGCTGCGCAACCCCTGGCTTCACGACGAACAACGACCCCGCGACGAGCGCGGCGCCACACACAACACGGACGACTTTCATTTCCTCATCCCCTGGCGACAGGTTTCCCGACGGACCGCAACCACGGCCCCCCGCGACCACAACCTGCCAACCCAGGCTTAACAACCGCTTAAAAGCAGTTCGCAATTTCGTAGATCCTAGTTCCTAGTCCTCTATCCAATACCTCGCCCCCGCCCCCGCCTTCGCCGCCCGATCCCCCGGATTCGCCAGCTGGCACCGGTCCAGCGACAGGCACCCGCACCCGATGCACTCCGTCAGCCCGGCCCGCAGACGCTCGAGCTCCGCGATCCGAGCGTCGATCCGACGACGCCAGCGTCCGGACAGCCGCGCCCAGTCGGACCGAACCGGAACCCGATCCTCCGGAAGCTTCGCCAGCTCCTCGCCCACCTCCTCCAGCGTCAGGCCCACCCGCTGCGCGAACACGATGAACGCCACGCGGCGGATCGTCGCGCGCGCGTACCGCCGGTGACCCGCACCCGTCCGCTGCGACGCGATCAGGCCTCGCGCCTCGTAGTACCGGAGCGCGGATGTCGCCACACCGCTTCGCTCCGCCAGCTCCCCGACCGTCAGCTCGTTCTTCATGCCGCCCAACCTACCGCCCGACACCCCTTGACTTCAAGTGCACTTTAAGAATTAGGATCCGTCGAGCAGACACGAGTTCCGAACCGTGGAGGTGGATATGACGTTGCGACGGAAGGACGGCGACGATCCCCGCCGCGTCGCCCTGATCACGGGGGCGAGCCGCGGGCTGGGCGCGGCGCTGGCGCGGTTCCTTACCGTGCAGGGGTACGGCCTGGTGCTGACGGCCCGCACCGCGTCAGCGCTGGACGAGGTGGCGCGGGAGCTGGAGTCGAGTGGTGGGCGGGTCGTCGCGATC
>CAYXJH010000345.1:0-3960 GCA_964465415.1 uncultured Gemmatimonadaceae bacterium | reverse complement strand
CGCGGGACCCCGGGGATTGAGCAGCAGGGACCGCCCCGTGCCCCGTTCCCGTACGCCCACGAAGACCCGGGTCTCGCCCGCGATGGGGACGGCGCGGAACGGCGTTCCCTCCGCGTCCAGTAGCGCCCGCATCTCCTGGCCCACGGGCCCGCCAAGGGGAGCTACTGCCAGCGCGGACACGCCGGGCTCCAGCGACCGGGCGGCCCGGACCACGTTGATCCCCTGGCCGCCAGGGCGGCGACGGGGCGTGGGGATCCGGTTCGCGTCATCCCAGACGAGGTGATCCGCCGAGAAGAGGAGGTCGAGCGAGGGGTTGGGCGTCAGCGTGACGATCATCAGGAGAGGCTACCGCACCGGCTCGATTTTGCGCAATACGGGATCGTTTGCCGATCGGGTGTGGGCAACGCCCGGCCCGGGTGCTCCATATGAACGTCATCGTCCACAGCCGCATCCGGCTCGAGGATGCCCAGGGCAGCGCTCGCATCATCGCGGGCGTGCCGTTCGCCCCGAGCCAGACGTGGCGGCTGGGCAACGGACGTGTCTGGATCGGGACCAATGACGCCTACCGTATGGCACGAGCTCCGCTTCGATGGCGACACGGTGCGGATCGTCGAGCGGGGGTTCGCCCCGGTCCCTGTCGCCGCGGCCGAAAAGGACTCGGCGGTCGCCGACCGGTCCCTCGCCCTGGTCCGGGACGAGCTCGATGTGCGATTCGTCGTCCGGTACCGGATCGAGGGACGAGGCCAGAGGCTCGCCCGCGACTGACACCCGGCGCCCACGACGGACGCCCGGGCCGGCGGCGTCGGCTCCCGGCTGCGGACGGTTCCCTAATGCAGCAGTGGCCGTAACGTAGTGGCGTACGCCCGGCTCACCGGGTCCGGAGTCACGATCTCGATGAGGTCGGGGCTGTCCACCCCCAGTCCCACCTCCACCGCCCGGACGATCTGCTCCTGCTCGAATACCGGCGTGTCCATGATGGCCGCGTTCGAGCCGAGCTGCTTCAGGACCGCCAGCCCCACGGCGTCCACCGCGACCGGATCGCTGCCCGCGATCATCACGTCGCCTCGCGTCTCCTCGCCCGTGGTCGGCCCACCGTCTGTGAACGCGGTCACGCCGTCCACCACGATGAGATCCGGCCGGTAGCCCAGATTCAGCTCCGCGATCATGCGACGCATGTCGGGGGACTGGTGCATCGGCCGGCGGATCGATCGCGGCGTCAGCCCTACCGACAGCTTCAGCGCCATGGTGAACACGCCGCCGAACCCGTGCGTCTTGAGACAGCAGGTCGCAACGTTGTACTCAGCGTCCACCACGTGGCGAGGGATCCAGAACCCCTCCGGCCAGTGCGTCCCGGCAGGGCCGAATCGGACCCAGTCGGAGTCAGGAATCTCGTCGTAGTTCACCACATCGAACCTTAGGTCCCGGGCCATGTCGTGGACGCCGTATTCCTCCATTACCCGGGCCGTGCCCCGCGGGCCGCTGGACTCCCCCAGCACCATGCTTCCTGCGCCTCGCTCGTGGAGCTCCTCCACCAGCCGCGCCAGCATCGCCGGGTCCGTGGCCGCCGGCGCCGCGTCCGCGCTGTTGAAGTTCGGCTTGAGGACGACCCGTCGCCCTGCGATCCCCGACAGATCCAGCAGCTTGAGCACCCGGCGGACGCCGTCCTCACGGTCCGAGGTCCGCACGAGCGCGACCCGGGCGCGCGCCGGCTCCGCGGCGTTTCGGCCCAGGGCCAGGCCGGAGATGGCAGGCAGGGTGGGAAGCGCGGCGAAGCCGAGGCCCGCCGTCCTCAGGAAGTCACGGCGACCGACACAGTGGATCCCACGCATCTCTCACCCCCGGTGACGGACGCGCGGGTGGGGCTCCACCAATGGTGAAGGTGTAGCAAACGGACGGGCGGGGCAAGCCGGTGATGGATCGGAAGGTTCGCCGGGAAACGCGGCTTGCCCGACGCCGGGGCCACGCGGACGCCGTACCACTCTCCACTTTCAACCCATTAGAACATGTACGGCTGGCGAAGCTCACGCCGGATGCAGTGAAAGGATGCGGCACGTGGCTATTCCTAGCGTCGATAGACCGCAGGCGACCGGGCATGGGGCCGCAAACGAGCACGAGAAAGTAAAGAGTGGTGCGACGTCCGCTGGCGGTCCGTCAGAGGGTCAGGGACTCAGTCCTGCCTCGTAGTTCCCGACGAACGCCATGAAGGCGGCGACCTCCAACATGTCGCTTCCCACGAACCGGACGGTGCGGGCGTCGACACGGTCGATGTTTGGTAGGAAGGCCAGCACTTCGGCGGGCCGGTAGTTCTTGAATGTGAGGTCGACGGTGACGGGTGTGGTCATCTGGACGGCGGACGCCCGGTCCCGGTTTCTCACCGCGACCTCGGCCTGCCTGCGGATCAGCGCCTGGGCCGCGGTGGGCGTCAGGGTCTCGGCGGAGTGGAACCCGAGGGCACGCTTGACGACGGCGCCTTCGACCCCATCGACGGCCGCCTGCAGTTCGGCGACTGCGACATCGTCGCCGGTGATGAGGACGACCGGAACGCCGAAGTGTGCCGCGACGGCGGCATTGAACACCGCCTCCGGGACGGGGGTGCCGTTCAGACGAACGGCTGAGTAGTTGGCGCTGGAGAAGGTGTGGGCACGCACTCCTTCCATGTTGGTCGCGCCGGCGTGGTATCCGACCAACAGGACCGCGTCGAACGTTGAATCGATCCCTTCCATCATGCCGAGCGGGCGCGGCCATGAGCGGATCACGCGCACGTCGTCCGGTAGGCGTTCGATCAAGAGGTTCTGGCCGTTGCCGTGGGAGTCGCTGACCAGGATCTCCGTGGCGCCGGCCGCCCGTGCTCCCTCGATGGCGGCCGTAACCTCCGCGGTCATGAATTCGCGGAACCGCTGGTATTCGAAGCCGCCCGGACCCAGCTGCTCCGGCGTCACGGCACCCACCACGCCCTCGAGATCGGCGGAGATGTAGACGCGGAGGGGCGCCTGTGCCGAGGCCGGGGCGCCCGCGGCGAGGAGACAGGGCGTGACGGCGGTGAGCAGCGGGATCAATGCCATCGCGGGTGGCCGCCTCCGAACGGAGTCGCGCCTTGTATGGGTACGATTCGTCATGGGGATCGGCGCTCCGGTTGCGGGGCGTTCCCGGAACGGCACAGATTGAGCGTCCCGTCCGGATCGTGGACTTGTTCACCCATTGGCGGAAGAGCATGCAGGCGGCAATCAGAAATATCAAGGTCGAGAAGCGCCCGTCGCACCTGCGGTTCCAGGGCCGCGTCCTGTTTCTCGTGGACGACGCCGACCTCATCCGCCGCCAGCTCGCCGGCGAGGATATCGAGCTGACCGCCGACCTGCGGGCGAAGCTGCGTGACCAGATCTCCACCGACGAGATCACTCCGGCCTACATCTGCTACTACTTCGACGAGACACTGGGCGAGTTCCCGTACCTCGGGCTCCGGGCCGGGGGTGAGGCGCCCGTCCAGCGGGGTACCGTGAAGAAGGGCGGATTCGTCTGCAGCGTGGCCGGGAAACGGCGCGGGAAGGGGAGCTCCCGTGAGCAGTCGCCGTACGCCGAGATGATGGCGGGCATCCGCATCGTCATCGCGGAGAACATCGAGCGGATCTACAACGAGAACTGCCAGAACCTGGGCATCCTGACATCCACCGACTTCTCGCTGGTCGAGCGGATCCGGGCCGGGGAGGAGATCCCACTGGCGACGTTCACGGACGGGGTGGACGCGATCACGCGGGAGATCATCGAGTACGGCGGGCTGTTCGAGTTCAACGTCGCCCGGCTGCAGGGGCGCGTCGACATCCCGGCGCTCGAGTCCCAGCAGCTGGCCGTGGACGACGGCTCCGACAACCACGACGCCGACGATGTCCGCCGGCTTCGCGGCGCCAGTGACCACCGGGCGGGGCAGCGGGGTTGGACTCCGGCCGAGGCCGCGGAGGAGACGAC
>CAYXJH010000344.1:0-3969 GCA_964465415.1 uncultured Gemmatimonadaceae bacterium | reverse complement strand
GTCCGCGACCCGTCCGACGCGGCGGGCCAGGTGTCCAGCTCATGGCGCATGGTCTGGAGCCTCTGCCGCCACCGCGCCCAGTTGGCGGGTCTGAGGTCCACCCACCCGTTGTCCGTCAGCCGCGGATCCCTGGGCGACTGACCCGGCTCGGGCGCGACCTTGGGCTTCGGGCCACGCAGGACCCGGTCCCCGTCAGGCAGCAGGATGGGCAAGCCGATGCTCAGGATCCGCACGCGTAGGTCCTCGTCCTCGTCGATCAGCGCGGCCGCGCGTTCGGCGGTCTCATCCGGGTCGAGGGCGGCGGCGGAGCGGAGGTCACCGAAGAGGCGACGCAGCAAGGCCACTTCGAACAATAACTTCGAGAGGCGGGGCGGCCCAAGCATCTCGTAGGCGACGGACTCCACGCCGTGCTCACGTTCGAGCTCCTCCATCTTGGCCACGGCGACCTCCCGCAGCACGCCGGCGCGGTAGGTGGGTCCGGACGTGGCCGCATCGAGCGCGGCCACGATGTCGTGGCCGGTGGCATGGCCGCGGACCTCCCGCACCACGTCTTCGGCGATCTCTTCCGGGGTGATGTACTCCATGAGACCGAGGGCCGTCAGGGTCTCGAACTCGCCGAGGCTGAACAGCCCGTTCTCGCCCGCGTCCACGTAAACGCCCTCGAGCGGCTGCCCGGTGGCGCGATACGCCGCATCACCCTGCTCGCCGAAGGCATCCTCGACGGGGACGGGGCCGACGGCGTCGAAGCGTTCCAGCGGCCGCCCGTGCCTCACCACCGGACCGTACCGGATCCGCTTCCAGCTGATGGCCGCCGTGGGCTTGATCTCCTTCACGGCCGGCCCGCCGGGCGTTCGGGCCATGAGGTAGAGGAGAAGGGTGTGCGCGCCTGCGACTCCCGACTTGGCCAGGAGCATGCGGCTCGGCCGCTCTTCCGAATGGGTGAACGGAATGTTCAGGCCCATGCCACCCGTCCCGGCCGTCCCGATCTTCAGGTAGAACTGGGTACCCGCACGGCGCATGGCCTCGAGCGCGATCTGGACATGCCGGATGAGCTGTGGCAGGTACAGCGTCGCCAGGTGCCGCTCCACGTTCTCACGGCTGCACTCGCCCGCCGCCGCTTCAGCCCGGAGCCGGGCCGCGCTGGCAAACACGTTCTGATAGGCGAACGCCGTGGCGGTGTTGACGCAGTCCACTACCAGCTCCGGGCGGTGACGGTCCAGGAGGGACGCGAAGCACGAGCGACGGACCACGTCATCGGTGAGCTCGCCGTAGAGGTCGTCGAGCAGCTGGGCGCGGGCGGCGGGATCGCTCATGACCTCGTCGCGTGGGCGATCCTTCAACGTCTCGGGCCAGAACATGTCGCCCCATTCCGCCACGACATCGATGCCGTCCACTTCGCGCCGCAGCTCCTCCAGCGCCGGCTCGACCTCCTGCTGCGTCAAGGCCATGAGGACGATCTTCCTGGGGCCGTGTGGCACCAGGGCCCGGGCCACGGCCATACCGACCAGCCCCGACCCTCCGAGCAGCAACGCCGTCTTTCCCTTTATGTCCATGTCAGACGCCCCGTATCGTCAGCGTTCATCCCTGTGATCAAGCCGCGGCGCTAACGGATTTCCCGCAGCGCTTCCACCTCCCCCGGCGCAAGCTCCCGCCACGCTCCCGCGGGCAGGTCACCCAGCGAGATCGGACCGAGCCGCTCCCGCACCAGCCGCCGGACCGGGTGACCGACGGCATCGAAGATACGGCGCACCTCCCGCTTGCGCCCCTCCCGCACGACCACGCGCAGCCGGGCGTGAGCCGATGCCCCCGCCCCGGGACCCGCGGCGACTTCGTCCAGCAGCTCCACATGGCTGGCTCGCGCCGGGCCATCCTCGAGCTCCACCCCGGCCAGCAGGCGGGCGATCGTGCGGCGGTCGGGCACGCCCACGACATCGACCCGGTAGACGCGATCCACCTCCCGACTCGGGTGGAGCAGCCGGTGGGCGACGTCGCCATCGTTGGTCAGGAGCAGCAGCCCTTCGCTGTCCTGGTCCAGGCGACCCACGTGGAACAGGCCATGGTGCTGCCGGGGAAGGAGGTCGTAGACGGTGGGTCGACCCTGCGGGTCCTCCCGCGTCGTCACATGCCCGGCCGGCTTGTTCAGCGCCACCCAGACCAGCTCTTCCCGATGGACCGCCTTGCCATCCACCTCGACCCGGTCGCCGGCCTCCACCTTCGACCCCATCTCCTGGACGACCTGGCCGTTCACGCGCACCCGTCCCGCGCGGATCATCTCCTCGGCGCCCCGTCGGGAGGCGACGCCGGCGCGCGAAAGATACTTCTGCAGCCTCACGACGGCGCGGCCTCATCCGATCGGGACGGCTCGTCCCCGGCGTCCCGGGCTTTGCGCTCGGTGAGGACGACGGGCAGCTCGTCGGGGCGGGGCAGGTCGTCGAGGGAGGTGAAGCCGAAGTGGTCCAGGAATCGGGCGGTGGTCCCGTAGAGGAGCGGCCGGCCCAGGCCCTCGCCCCGACCTACCACGTCGATCAGCGCCAGCTCCTGGAGGTTCCTGAGGACGTGGGCCGACCCCACGCCGCGGATCTCCTCCACCTCCGACCGACCGATAGGCTGCCGGTACGCGATGATGGCGAGTACTTCGAGGGACGCGCCGCTCAGCCGGGAGCTGCGGGGTACGGTCTCGAATCGTTCGAGGTGCGGCGAGTATTCGGGTCGGGTAAGCAGCTGGAAGCCTCCACCGATCTCGTAGATCTGGAAGGCCCGGCCCCGTTCCTCGTACTCCGACCGAAGCTCGGCGATCGCCGCCCGGACGCCGTCGATTTCCAGGTCCTCCTCGCCGCGGGCCAGATCCTCCGCGCTCAGCGGCGCGTCGCTGGCGAAGAGCAACGCCTCAATGATCTGAGCGGTGGTCATGCGGCCGAGGTTCGAGGGCTTGATCTTGAGGGTCGCGCAGGTAGATCCAGAGCGGCTCGAAGTGGGCGCTCTGGCGCACGGCGACCTGGCGTCGCTTGGCCAGCTCCAGCGCGGCGAGGAACGTGGCGACCGCGTGCATGCGGTCCGGGTGTTCGCGCAGCAGCTCCTGGAGCTGGACCCGGCTCAGGCGCGCCAGCGTGTCCAGGATCAGCTCGACCTTCTCCTCCAACGTGATGACCCGACCGAAGACGTGGTGCAGGTCCGGCGGCCGGGTCCGCTCGATGAGCTCGTACAGCGCGTCCCATACCTCGCCCCAGTCCACGTCCAGCTCGATCGTGGCAGGATCCGCCCGGGGGGTCGGGGGAACGTAACCGCGGGCGAAATGCCGCGATCGGTCCGCCTCCGCGCCCTCGAGGCGGTCCGCGGCGTCGCGGAAGTGTTCGTACTCCAGGAGCCGGCGAACCAGCTCCGCTCGCGGATCCTCCAGCGTGCCACCCTCGTCCAGGTGACGGGGAAGTAGGAGCTGGACCTTGATCCGGATCAGCGTCGCCGCCAGCTCGAGAAACTCGCCAGCCCGGTCCAGGGCAACCGTCTCGATCCCCTCGATCGCCCGCAGGAACTGCTCGGTGATCCGGGCGATGGGGATGTCGAAGATGTCGATGTCCTGCTCGCGAATGAGGTGGAGCAGGAGGTCCAGCGGTCCCTCGAAGCGCTCCAGCTCGACGACGAACACGTCGTCAGCCTGCCCGGCGGCCTCCTTCACACAGCCCTCCGACATGACAGGCTGAACGCCGGACCCGCGTCGGGTGCGGGCCGGTGTTCGGGAAACGCGAAACGTCGGGACGATCGAAGGGACTCCATTGGCCGTCAAAGCTACGAACGCGGGCGACGTTTCGCCATGCGTCCGTCGCGCCGGGATCGCGCATCTGGAGCGGCGGGTGTTACCGTTCCTCCATGCGACTGCTCGCACCCGCCGCCCCGGTCCTGCTCGTTCTCCTCGCGTGCGCGCCAACGCGTGTATCCACCGACCCCGCGGCGGACCGACCGGCCGATCGACGC